>JACCQS010000179.1 GCA_013814015.1 Geodermatophilaceae bacterium
GGGTACGCCCGGTGGCCTATCCCGACAAGCCGCTGGCCCGGACCCTGCGCCGGGCCCCACGGACCTTCTCCTTCCCGAGCGGGCACTCCTCGTCGGCTGCCGCATTCGCCACCGGCCTGGCCCTCGAGGCGCCGCTCGTGGGCGCAGCCATCGCACCCGTGGCGCTGGCCGTCGGATACTCCCGGATCCGCGTGGGCGTGCACTATCCAGGCGACGTAGCGGCCGGGTTCGCCATCGGCACCACCGTGGCACTGGCTTCTCAGCACTGGTGGAAGGTCCGGCCCGCTCGCCCGGCGAAGGTACGTACGACGCAAGCGGCGCCCGCGCTTGCGCAAGGCCACGGCATGATCATCGCGATCAATCCGAACTCTGGTAGCGCGACGCCGGCCACGATCGCTCAGATCCGGTCGGCCCTACCAGGGGCCGAGATCGTCGAACTGGCTCCGGACAGCGTGCTTGCCGACCTGCTCGATGAGGTCGCCGGCCGCGCCAAGGCCCTCGGGGTTGCCGGCGGAGACGGGACGGTGGCAGCGGCGGCAGCGGTTGCGATCGAGCACGACCTCCCCTTGGCTGTCTTCCCCGCCGGAACCCTGAACCACTTCGCTGCCGACGTCGGGATCTCCTCGATCGAGGATGTGGTGGCCGGCATTGAAGCCGGCGAGGCGGTACGGGTCGACGTGGCCGAGGTCGGCGGCATCCCGTTCCTCAACACGGCCAGCATCGGCGCCTATCCCGAAATGGTCCGCCGCCGCGACGAGTTGGCACCGCGGCTGGGGAAGTGGCCCTCGCTGGTCCTCGCCGCAGCGCAGGTGCTGCGCAATCAGCAGCCGTTCCGGGTAGAGCTCAACGGTGTGCCGGTCACCGCCTGGATCGTCTTCGTCGGCAACTGCTCGTACACCCCGCGTGGTCTGTCGCCCGCCTGGCGCCCGCGGCTGGAGGACGGCTTGCTCGACGTGCAGTACCTGCGCGCCGACACCAAGTGGAGCCGCAGCCGTACGGTCCTCACCCAGCTGTTCGGCATCACCGAGCACACCGGGCTCTATCGCGACCACATGGTCAAGGAACTGAAGGTTCGCTCGTTGTCCGGGCCGCAGGAGATCGCCCGGGACGGCGAGCCCGCGGAGTCGGCCACCGAGTTCCACTTCGTCAAGCGGCCGCGCCAACTCATCGTGTACCGCCCGCACGACCTCTGAGCCGCGTCCCCCGACCGCATGGACACTCCCAGCCCAATCGCGAAGGCATCCGTGGCCGCGCCTGGCGGTTTTGACGGAAACCGCCAGATCTGCGGCACCCCCGCTCCTGGCGGTTTAGACGGAAACCGCCAGATGTGCGGCAGCCGGATCGTACGAGAGCCCGGTCTGGCATGACGTCGGCGAGCACCGACGCCTGGGGAATCGACCTGCACTGGATGGATGCCCACGAAGTCGAGCAGTCAGTCGCCGAGCCGACTGTCGAGGCACTGCGCTCAGCCATCGGCCAACCACCGGCTGATCTGGAACAGACCGCACCGCTGGTCGTGCGGCCCGGTGCTGTCCTGGAAGGACTGCCCGGCATCTCCGGACCGCTGCATGTGATTTGCGAGGACGGCTCGTCTCGACGGATCGAGAGGGCCGTGCCTGCGGACTTTCCGCTGGGCTACCACCGAGTACGTGCGTCGGACGACGGCGGCAGCGGCGGCGAACGGATGCTGATCGTGTCCCCCGGCCGATGCTGGCTACCGGAGGGCTGGCGGGCCTGGGGCTGGACGGTCCAGCTGTACGCCGCCCGTTCGGAATCCAGTTGGGGCATTGGTGATCTCGGCGATCTGCAGGCGCTCCGGGAGTGGGCACAGGAAGTCGGCGCCGGCTTTCTACTGGTCAATCCGCTGCATGCCGTAGCACCGACGTACCCGCAGGAGCCCTCGCCGTACCTTCCGGCCAGCCGCCGCTTCCGCAATCCGCTCTATCTTCGGGTGGGGGCCGTTGCGGGGGCCGAGAGAATCGACCTTTCGGCCGCCAAGGAGGCGGGCCGGGCGTTGTCCGAACTGCCGTTGATCGACCGGGACGCGGTCTGGCGGATCAAACGCGAAGCGCTGCAACAGATCTTTGACGCGGCCGACGAGGAAGATCAGGGCACGGACGACGGTGACGCGGGCGACCGGGACGCTGCTTTCGCGCAGTGGCGGGCGGCGGCTGGCCAACCGCTCGAGGAGTTCGCCACCTGGTGCGCACTGGCCGAGGACTTCGGCTTGGACTTTCACGACTGGCCAGCAGATCTGCATCGGCCGGACAGTGCGGCCGTGGCCCGCTTCCGCGCCGATCACGAGCCGCGGATCGCGTTTCACGCTTGGCTGCAGTGGGCCTTGGAGCAGCAGCTGATCACGGCCACTGCCGGGATGACCGTGTTGCAGGATCTGCCGATCGGGGTGGGCGGCGGCGGTGCGGATGCGTGGGCATGGCAGGACCAACTCGCCGGCGGTGTACGGATCGGGGCGCCACCAGACCTGTTCAATGCTCGGGGGCAGAACTGGGGCTCACCGCCGCTGATCCCCTGGCGGATGCGAGCAGCGGAGTATGCAGCCTTCATCGCCGCGATCCGGGCCACGATGGCAGCGACCGGTGGTCTGCGGATCGACCATGTGATGGGGCTCTTCCGGCTGTGGTGGCTTCCGACCGACGGCTCACCGGTCGACGGTGCGTACGTCCGCTATCCCAGCGCCGATCTGTTGAACATCGTTGCGCTGGAGAGTCATCGAGCGCAGGCGATCGTCGTGGGCGAGGACCTGGGTACGGTCGAGCCCGGTGTCCGTGAGGCGATGGCCGAGCACGCGATCCTGTCGTACAAGCTGCTCTTGTTCGAAACCGATGCGCCAGAACGCTGGCCGGCGCAATCGATGGCAGCCGTGACCACTCACGACCTGCCTACCGTGGCCGGCCTGTGGTCCGGAGCCGACCTGGCCGAACAGTTGAGCTTGGGCAGCGGAACCGAACAGAGCCTGATCGACGGCGCCGACGAACTGCGCGCCCGAGTTGCTCCGCCGGAACTGGATGCCAATGCGAGTCCGCAAGCCGCGGTCGAGGCCGCCTATCAGCTACTGGCCCGCAGCGACGCCACTCTGCTGTCGGCCACCCTGGAGGATGCGGTCGCAGACCAGCGGCGCCCCAACATGCCCGGGGTCTCGGCCCGACCCAACTGGGCGCTGCCAATGCCGGTCCGGGTCGAGGATCTGGCCGCCCATCCCATCGCGACGGCCATCGCCCGAACCCTGAACGCCGCCGTCAACCCACCGCATAGCCCGACTCAGTAAGAAATCGGGTCCATGAGCGCTGAACTGGCCGAGGACCCGATCGCGGCGCTGCAGCGGATCGGGTTCCTGCTCGAGCGCAGCCGGGAACCGACGTACCGGGTCAAAGCCTTCCGGGGTGCTGCGGCGGCTCTGGCCGCCCTGCCCGACGGTGAGCTGGCAGCCCGGGTGGCCGCCGGCACGCTGCAGGAGCTCAAGGGCATCGGTGACAAGACCGCGTCGGTCATCATGCAGGCCGCGCGCGGGCAGACGCCGGACTACCTGGTCAAGCTCGAAGCGGGCGCGGATCAGCCGGTGAGCACCGCCGGGGCCGAGCTCAGGGCTGCGCTACGCGGTGACCTGCACACCCATTCCAACTGGTCCGACGGCGGCAGCCCGATAGACGAGATGGCCCGTACCGCAAGAGATCTCGGGCATGAGTACGTCGTCCTGACTGACCACTCGCCGCGGCTGACGGTGGCCAACGGACTTTCCCCGGAACGGCTGATGAAGCAACTCGACATCGTCGCAGCCCTGAACGAGGAACTGGCCCCGTTCCGCATTCTCACCGGCATCGAGGTGGACATCCTCGACGACGGGTCCCTCGATCAGACCGACGAACTGCTCTCCCGGCTCGACGTCGTGGTGGCCAGCGTGCACTCGAAGCTCAAGATGCCGCACGATGCGATGACCGTCCGGATGTGTACGGCGATCGCCAACCCGCACACAGACGTACTCGGGCACTGCACCGGGCGCCTGGTCACCGGCGGGCGCGGACAACGCGGCGAGAGCCAGTTCGACCCGGAACTAGTCTTCACCGCCTGCAAGGAGTTCGGGGTCGCGGTCGAGATCAACAGCCGGCCCGAGCGGCTGGACCCGCCCAAGCGGCTGCTCAGGATGGCGGTGGAGATGGGCTGCCTGTTCAGTATCGACACCGACGCGCACGCTCCCGGCCAACTGGACTGGCAACCGTACGGCTGTGAGCGGGCCGAGGAGTGCGGGGTCACGGCCGAGTCCGTCCTCAACACGCGTACGGCCGAGGGTCTGCTCGCCTGGACGGGCCGCCACTAGATTCGGTGGCTGGAGGGAAACCGTGGATCTGAGCTTGAGCAAGGAACAGACCGCCGTACGCGAGACCGTGCGCGCATGGGTGGACAATGTCGTCGCGCCCAAGGCGATCGAGAACGACCGCACCGAGACGTTCCCGACCGAGGCGCTCGAAGGCCTGCGCCGGGACGGGTGGATCGGCCTCACGATTCCCGAGGAGTACGGCGGCAGCGGGGCCGACCCGATGAGCTACGTGCTGCTGATCGAGGAACTCGCCCGCGGCGACAGCAACGTTCGATCGATCGTGTCGGTCCATCTCGGTCTCGTTGCCGGATCGATCGAGCGCTGGGGCACCGAGGAGCAAAAGCAGCGGTGGCTACCGCAGATGGCTACCGGTGAGTGCCTGGGCTGCTTCGGCCTCACCGAGCCCGACGCCGGCTCGGATCCGGCAAGCCTGCGCTCGACGGCGGACAAGGTGGACGGCGGGTACAAGCTCAACGGTTCGAAGATCTTCATCACGAACGGGACCATCGCCGGGGTGACGCTTTTCATGGCGCGCACCGGAGGGCCTGGGGCCAAAGGCGTTTCGGCCTTCCTCGTACCGAACGACGCGGGCGGGTTCGAGGCCAAGGCGATCCACGGCAAGCTCGGTCTGCGCTCATGCGACACGGCCGAACTCACCCTGACCGATGTCGTCGTCGGCGAGGAGGCCCTACTCGGCGGCGAGGGCAACGGGATCAAGGTGGCCCTGTCGGCCCTGGACGACGGGCGGATGTCACTCGGCGCCTCGTGCACCGGCGTGGGCCAGTCGGCGCTCGAGGTGATGACCGCGTACGCCACCGACCGCCAGCAGTTCGGCCGCCCGATCGCGGGTTTCCAGCTGATCCAGGAACTCATCGCCGACACGGCGGTCGAGGTCGAGGCGGCGCGGCTGCTGACCTGGAAGTGCGCGGACACAAAGGCCCGCGGCGAGCGGCACACCCTGGCCGCGTCGATGGCGAAGTATTACGCGTCGGAGATGTCCGTACGAGCTGCGAACGCGGCAGTGCAGGTGCACGGCGGCTATGGGTACGTCGACGAGTTCATCGTCGGCAAACTGCTACGCGACGCCCGGGTGACGACGCTTTACGAGGGCACCAGCCAGGTGCAGAAGCTCCTGATCGGCCGCGCGGTCACCGGCATTTCCGCCTTCACCTGACCGCACTATGCAGGTCAGTGCTCGGGTTGCAGGGCTGCGCTGTGCGAGCGGGCGGCCGTCACGACGTACGGAGTCAGG
>JACCQS010000202.1 GCA_013814015.1 Geodermatophilaceae bacterium
GTACGTCGAAGAAGTCGAAGATGATCTCGCCCATCGGCAAGGTGTAGCGCAACTCCACCCGGGTCTCGGACAGGTAGTCCATGCCGGTGAGCTGCCCGCGCCGGGACTGGCAGAGCTCCATGATCGCCCCGGTGTAGTCGGTCGGGGAGATGATCATCGCCTTCACGTCGGGCTCGTACACCTCGCCGGTCTTGCCCGCCGGCCAGTCGCTGGGGTTGGTGATCACCAGTTCCTCGCCGTCCTCGGTGACCATCCGGTAGACGACGTTGGGCATCGTGGAGATCAGTGAGAGATCGAACTCGCGCTCCAGCCGCTCCCGGACGATCTCGAGGTGCAGCAGGCCGAGGAAGCCACAGCGGAAGCCGAAACCAAGAGCAGTCGAGGTCTCCGGCTCGTACACCAGTGCTGCATCGTTGAGCTGCAAGCGGTCCAACGCATCGCGCAGGATCGGGTAGTCTGAGCCGTCGATCGGATACAGCCCGGAGTAAACCATCGGTCGCGGATCGCGATAGCCACCCAGTGCCTCGGTGGCCGGCTTGGCGAGGTTGGTGATCGTGTCCCCGACCCGGGATTGCCGTACGTCCTTCACGCCGGTGATCAGGTAACCCACCTCCCCGACGCCGAGCGAGGCGACCCGTTTGGGCTCCGGAGAGATGACCCCGACCTCGAGCAGCTCATGGGTGGCCCGGGTCGACATCATCCGGATCTTCTCGCGGGCCTGGATCTCGCCGTCGATCACCCGGATGTAGGTGATCACACCGCGATAGGTGTCATAGACCGAATCGAAGATCATTGCCCGGCTCGGGGCGTCGGGATCCCCGATGGGCGCGGGGATGTCGCGTACGACGGCGTCAAGGAGCTCCGCGACGCCCTCGCCGGTCTTGCCGCTGACTCGTAGGACGTCGTCGGCATCGCAACCGATCACATGCGCGATCTCGGCGGCATAGCGCTCGGGCTGGGCCGCCGGGAGGTCGATCTTGTTCAACACCGGGATGACCTGCAGGTCATTCTCGAGCGCCAGGTAGAGATTGGCCAGCGTCTGGGCCTCGATGCCTTGGGCTGCGTCGACCAGCAGAACTGCCCCCTCGCATGCCGCCAGGGACCTTGACACCTCGTAGGTGAAGTCCACGTGCCCCGGAGTGTCGATCATGTTCAACACGTAGCCGGCGCCATCTGGGCCGGCCCAAGGGAGCCGTACTGCCTGGGACTTGATGGTGATGCCGCGCTCGCGCTCGATGTCCATCCGGTCGAGATACTGGGCCCGCATGTTCCGCGACTCGATGACTCCAGTGACCTCGAGCATCCGGTCGGCCAGGGTCGACTTGCCGTGATCGATGTGGGCGATGATGCAGAAGTTCCGGATCCGGGTGGGATCGGTCCGCGGATGTACGGGCGTTGCGGGCTGGGTCACTCAAATCCATCTCGTGCGTGGGTGGGTGCGCCGCTGCGGGCGGGCTTGCCTCATGGTCCCACGTAGGCCGTTCGGATGCCTCGATGCGACCGTACGGGGGGCGAGCGGCCAGGCGAAGCCATCCACCCGCGTTGGCTGGAGTCAGCACCGCGCTGGTAACCTGTGATGTCAGTGCCGACGCAGCTGGATGCGGTCACATCGCGTCCCTGTGTTCAGCACGAGCACACTTTCGATTCCGCACATTCCCGATCACAAAGAGGCGAAGGCTTTCACGCGTGGCGAACATCAAATCCCAGATCAAGCGGATCAAGACCAACGAGAAGGCGCGTCAGCGCAACGCGGCGGTCAGGTCTGCGCTGAAGACCTCGGTCCGCAAGTTCCGTTCGGCTGCGGACTCCGGCGATGCCGGTGCTGCCAAGGAGGAGATGCTCAAGGCTTCGCGCCAGCTGGACAAGGCGGCGAGCAAGGGCGTCATCCACAAGAATCAGGCGGCCAACCGCAAGTCGGCCATGGCCAAGAAGACGGCCTCGCTCTAGCCACCCTCCTTGGCTGAGATCAGCTGACGTACGGCGCTCTCCAACGCGTAGTCGGCGCTGGCCGCAACGCCTTTCACGTCTGCATTGACCTTGGCGACGATTTGCAGGGCCTGATGCAAACCCGTGACTTTCCAGCCGCGGGCCTGCTGTTGCGCCCGCTTGACCTTCCATGGCGGCAGACCCAGCGTCCGGGCCAGGTCATAGGGATCACCGCGCCCGACGGAGACGACTCGAGCCGCCGTGCGTACGCCGTCGGCCAGCGCATCCGCGATCAGAACCGCGGCCACGCCTTGGTCTAGCGCCCAGCGCAGTGCCTCCAGGGCCGCCGAAAGGTCTCCGACGAGGGCGCGTTCGGCAACGGAGAACCCGCTGATCTCGGCCCGGCCCCGGTGGTAGCGCGCGACGTCGTCGACCTCGATCTGCCCCCCGGCATCGAAGACCAGCTGCGCGGTGGCCGCAGAAAGTTCGCGCAGGTCATTGCCGACCGCGTCCAGCATTGCCGCCGTCGCGGGGGCGCTGATAGAACCTCCGGCCCGTTCTGCCTCCCGACGGATGAAGCGCAGGCGATCCTCGTGGCGGGTCAGCTTGGCGCAATCGTGGATCGTCGCTCCGGCCTTCTTCACCCGCTCGACGAGCGCCTTGTTGCGGGCACCACCGGTATGCGTCAGTACGAGCATCAGGTCGGAATCTCTTGATTCGACGGCTTGGGCCACCGCCTCCGCGAAGTCCTTGGTGGCCTCCTGCGTACCGTCGATCAGCACGAGACGACTCTGCGCGAACAACGACAGACCGAGCATGTCCGCAAGGTGGCCTGGGTCGGATCCCGAAGCGCTGATCTCCTGAACCTCGATCGACGGGTCGGCCGTGCGCGCTGCGGCAACCAGGTCAGCGCAACTCCTGGCTCGGAGGAACTCGTCGTCACCAAGCGCCAGATGCGTTCGGACTGACTGCTCGGCGACCATGCCGGCATCGTGCCATCGAGATCCGACGGCTGCGGCATGGGGCGGGACCCGCGGCACGAGGCGGCGCTGCGCTGCGGCCTAGCCTGTCGGTGATGTGGTTGGACCGGGTAGGCATACCGATCGTGCAAGCTCCGCTGGCCGGCGGGGCCTCGACACCAGCGCTCACCGCGGCCGTCCTGAATGCTGGAGCGTTCGGATTCCTGGCCGCCGGATACAAGACACCCGAAACGGTGGCAGCCGACATCACGACGTTGCGGACCCTCACCGATTCGCCGTACGGGCTGAACATCTTCGTCCCTGATGACGATGTGGACCCAGGCAGTTTCGCCCCGTACTTGGACGAGATCGCCCCGGAAGCCGACCGGCATGGCGTCACGCTGGGCGAGCCGCGCTATGACGACGACGCCTTTGGCACCAAAGTCGAGTTGGCCGTCTCCGAGCGCGTGCCGGTGGTGTCCTTCACTTTCGGTTGCCCTGAGGCTGCGGTGATCCGGTTACTGCACGGGGCCGGATCCGAAGTCTGGGTGACCGTGACCGATATTCAGGAGGCTGAGGCCGCCGTTGCCGCCGGGGCTGACGTGCTTGTCGCCCAAGGCAGTGAGGCCGGCGGTCATCGCGGTTGCTTCCTCGATCGTACGGACCGTGAGGACTACGGGCTGCTTGTTCTCCTGCAGCTCCTGACCGCTCGGACAGATGTCCCGGTCGTCGCAACGGGCGGGATCGGCACCGGCGCCGCCGTTGCCGCGGTTCTCACGGCGGGTGCGTGCGCAGCTCAGCTCGGTACGGCATTTCTGCGCTGTCCCGAGGCAGGCACCTCCACGCCGCATCGCGACGCCCTGACCAGGTACGGCCGGACCCGATTGACCCGAGCATTCACTGGGCGGTCGGCGCGGGGCATCGAGAACCGCTTCCTGTCCGAGCACACTTCAGCAGCCCCGGTGGCCTATCCGCAGATCCATCACGCGACTGCGCCGCTGCGTGCTGCTGGCCGGGCCGCCGGGGACCCTGACGTGCTCAACCTCTGGGCCGGCCAGGCCTATTCACTGACCGACGACAAGCCGGCTGCAGACCTGATCGCCGATCTGAGCCATGAACTCGCCACAGCGCTGGCCTCGGCCTCGAGGCGCGTGCGTGAGGTGGGCCTCGACTGAGTGCCGTACCTCGCTGTCCGTGAGGTCGATCTACGTTCGGTAGGGCCGGTGCTGGACCCGCGCGTACTTTGATCGGATCGCCCCGCCCGACGGTGGTGAGGCCGGGCCCTGGCGTATCGACTATCGCGATGTCGCCGTCCTCGTCAGTTCGACGGACGGCCATTCCGGCGCCGCGCAGCCGATCCACCAGCACCTCGTCGGGATGGCCGTAGTCGTTGCCCGCGCCGACCGAGATCAGCGCGATCCTCGCTTGGATGGCGCTGATGAACGCTGGGTCCTGGTACCCGCTGCCGTGGTGGGCGACCTTCAGCACGTCGGCGGTGAGGTCAGTTCCCCTGCGCAACAGATCACTCTGCGCCTCGAACTCGATGTCCCCGGTCGCGAGGATCGACACTTCGCCGACGCTGATCCGCGCTACGACCGAGGAGTTGTTGGGATCAGAGCGAGTGCCGACGTAACGCGTCACCGGGCCGAGCACCTCGATCCGCGCATTGTTCACGACCCGGATCTCCCCGGGTTCGAGCGAAACGACCGGTACGCCGGCCTCGTGCGCCACTCGACGGATCTGGGCAGCCGCGTCGGGAGGCGGCGCATCCGGGCTCGTGGCAATCGCACCCACAGCCCGCCCACGAAGGATTCCGATCAGACCGTCGACGTGATCGGCATGTAGGTGCGAAAGCAAGACCATGGGTACGTCATGCACGCCGAGCCTGCGCAGACATGCATCCACCAGCACCGGATCCGGACCGGCGTCGACCACCAGGGCACGGCCATTCCCGAGCGAGACCACGAGTGCATCCCCTTGACCCACATCGCAGGCCACCAGCGCCCAGCCGGTTGGCGGCCAACTCGGTGCCAACACGCGAACCGACAGGCCGCTGACCACGATCCCGACACATGCTGCAGCCGCCAGCCACCTGAACTGTCGCCGGCGCAGCAGAAGGCCCGATGCGACGATGACCACGACCAGGCCGAGCGCGCCGGCCAGCCCCTCTGGCCAGGGGACGACGGCGCCCGGGGTCCGCGCCGCGCGTTCGGCGATCCAGACCATCCAGCGCAGCGGCCAGTCGACCAGCCGGAGGAGGAACTCGCCGAGCCAGGGCACGAACGGGGTGACCAGGGCCGAGGCCAAGCCGAGGACCGTGACGATCGCGACAATCGGCATCACCAGCATGTTGGCCGGCAATGAGATCAGGCTGACTCTGGCCACGATCAGCACGAGCAGCGGAGCGGTGCAGAGTCCGGCGGCCGCGCAGACCGAAGCCCCAACCGCCAACGCTTCGGGCCACCCGCGAGCCCGGAGCCGTTCGGCCCACGACCCAGCCACCAGGACGATCCCTGCCGTCGCCGCGACGGAGAGAGCGAAGCCTAGGTCGCGAGCCAGAGCGGGATCGAGCGACAGGAGTATGAGGACCGTGGCCGCGAGTGCCGGCACTGCTTGTCGCGCACGACCGGTGGCTAGTGCCAACAGGGTGATCGCTCCCATCGCGGCCGCGCGCAGGACGCTGGGCTGTGGGCCGACGAGAACCACGAATGCCGCGAGTGCGAAGGCGGCGATCATCGTGCGGCTGGCGGCGCGAAACCTGGTGCGGCGCAATGGCCAGAGCACAGCGCCCACGACGATCGCGCAATTGGTTCCCGATACGGCCGTCAGATGCGACAGCCCGCTGAGTCGGAAGTCCTCGGTGAGGATCGCGTCCATCCCGGCGGTGTCCCCAAGGACGATGCCACGCAGCAGTCCGGCTTCATCCTGCCCAAGCGTGCGGTTCGCACTCTCGCGTAGGCCGCTCCGGATGCCGGCCGCGGCCGCGTCGAGCACTCCGTTCGGTGGCTCGGTGGCCTCAGGTGGTCCTCGGGCGAACGCGATCGCGACGAGCATGTCCTGCGGTGCAGCCTCAGCGATGCTGACCGTCGCCAAGACGGTGGCACCGGGCGTGAGCTCGGCCCATCCCTGCGCGGGCGCGAAGACGAGAATTCTTCCGGTCAGCGTCCAGGACCGGATGGACGAGTCTCCGCACGACCCATCGCAGGTAACCGCCAGAGCAGTGCCGTGCACCAGGACCCGGGATCCCGACGCCCCAGGGGCCAGCACCCGGCTCGCCTCAGTCACCTGAAAGTGAAGCGAGACATTCTGTTCCTGACCGGCCATCTGCCGAAGCGGGGAACTGTCTCGGGCGTGGATGTGCGCAGCCGCCGTACCCGCGATCAGACCCAGCCCGGCAAGGGCCAGGGCCACCGCAGCGACCCCATGGTGGTGGCCACGACGAGTCGGAGTATCAAACCGCTTGCGCCGGCCGAGCAACAGAGCTGCCACCGCGACACTCACAGCTGCCACGGCTGAGGTGAGCAGCGCTGCAGCTGGAAACAGCGGCGCCGCCCACGCAGCAAGCCAACCCAGGGCCGCTGCTGGGACAAGCCGGATGTCCCATCGTTGCTGTCCGGGCGGCTCGGCCGCCGTGCCAGCAGGCACGCGGGCCGTACTGAGCGCTTCGGGCATTGGCCGACGCTAAGCTGCGACCCGACCTTCCGCGCGAGCTCGACTCAGGATGTGGACAGTCGGTAAGGCGGAGCGAAGGCACCTGTGGACCGGGACGTACGACGGGCGCCTAGACGGTGACCAGATCGACGATGTCCTCGTACACGGTCGGCCCGATTCCGCTGACTTCGCGCAGTTGTTCGACCGCGGTGAAGCCTCCGTTGTCCTGCCGGAAGTCGAGAATTCGCTGGGCCAGGACCGGCCCGATGCCCGGTAGCTCCTCGAGCTCAGCTTGGGTTGCGGTATTGAGGTCGACCAATCCGCCAGACGACCCGGGGTCAGCATCCCCAGGCACTGACGAACCTGGTACCCCGACCGCGATCTGTTCACCGTCGACCACCAGGCGGGCGAGATTTACCGTGCTCAGGTCGGCATCGGGTAAGGCGCCGCCAGCTGCTCCGATGGCATCGGCCACCCGTGCGCCCGCAACTACGGTGACCAGCCCCGGCTGGCGCACTTGACCGATCACGGACACTACGAGCCCCTCCTGAACCGAGCCGGTGGCGGCACCGGGATCGCTTTGGCCAGTCGAATCCGACTGCGCGGCCTCGTCTTCTTCGGGCGGGGCCGACCCATCCACTACCTGGCCGCCTGCGGCCGCCCGCGGCTCCATGGCTGTCCCATCGACGCTGGAGGGCTGCGGTCGAGACCACCAGGTGATCCCGGCTGCCAAGAGCGCGGCCACGACCGCGACTACGCACAGGGCCGCAGCTCCGGGACGAGAAGGATTCCAGCGCACCCGCGGCTGCCCTTCGGTTGTTCCACGATGTCGTCCGGGCGATGGCGACGATGCGCCGGTCGTCGCAACCGGCATGCGGATAGGTTCCTCGCACCCGAACGATCCTGACGGCTGCACGGATCCAACCTCCTCGTCCGGGACGAATTCGGTATGACCTGACAAGCCCTCTCCCGCTGAGTCATGCCGCTCGCCGACCCGCTCAGGCACCCAGCCCGTCCGCGCCGTCGCAGCGGCGAGGATGGCATGCAGCCGCTCCCGTACCAGCGCCTCGGCTGCACTGTCACCCCGGACACGCATCCGACCACGCATGGGGTCCACGTTAGGCAGCATCGATGCTCGGCAGGCGCCCATCGACAATGCTGTGGATTGTCCAGCGGCCTGTGGACGCAGCTCATGCGCTATCGGGCGACATTTCCCGCCGTGCCCGCTTGTTGCGCCTCAGCAGACCGGAGCCGGAGCGAGGGCTACGCCGATCAGGCCGGGGCCGACGTGCGCGCCAACGACCGCGCCGACCTCGCTGATGTACATCCGGTGCAGTCGTGGTATTCGCTCGCGAAGAATCGACGCGACCCGTTCGGCTCGTTCGGGCGCAGCCAGGTGCTGCACGGCGACGTCGACCAGTCGACCGCCGGCGCGTTCGACTGCCACCTCCGACAGCCGGGCGATCGCCTTGCTCGCGGTACGTACCTTCTCGAGGGCGACGATCCGACCGTCCACCACATGCAGGAGCGGCTTGACCGCCAGCGCGGTGCCAAGGACGGCCGCCGCCGCACCGATCCGTCCGCCACGACGCAGGAACTCGAGGGTGTCGACATAGAAGAGGGTGACCGTCGCGGCGGCCGTGTCCACTCCGGCCCGGAACACCTCGTCCAGTCCCGCCCCGTCCCTGGCTCGCTCGGCTGCCGCGAGGACTGCAAAGCCCAATCCCATTCCGGCCGAACGGGAGTCGATGACCTTGACTCGGGTCGAGTCGACATCCTCGGAAGCCAGCCGTGCCGCATCCCAGGTGCCGGACAGCTCGCGGGACAGGTGGATCGACACCACCCCGTCGGCACCGGAGTCCAAGCATCTCCGATAGGTCTGCGCGAAGGAACTCGGAGTAGGCCGTGATGTGGACACCCGCTGACGGCGCTCGCGCAGAGCTGCAGCCAGCTGGTCGGGGGTGATGTCGATGCCCTCCTCGCCCGAGTCGCCACCCATGATCACGTACAGCGGAACGATGCGGATCCGCAGCTCCTCGGCGAGTCCGGCTGGCAGATAGGCAGTCGAGTCGGTGACCACCGCGATCGCTCCCCCTACACCCACGGCAGCAATCTAGTGCGGCCACGCAGCGTTAAGGTCCGACCGTGGGCAGGGGCTGGACACGTGGGCTGTTGGACGAGGGCGAAGATCCGGATCCGCGATTCACGTTGTCCAACGAACGCACCTTCCTCTCCTGGACACGCACCGCCCTCGCCCTGATTGCTGCCGGAGTCGCGTTGGAGGCCTTCGATCTACCGGCATTGGGTGCGGGCGAGCGTCGGACGATCACCACTGTCCTGCTCGTGCTGGGAGCAGCATTGGCGGTCGGTGCATTCCGGCGGTGGTTGAACACCGAGCGGGCGATGCGGAACAAGCTCAGTATCCCCGCCCCGATCCTGGTGCCAGTCCTCTCGTTCGGCATCGCGATCGTCGCTGTCTCCGTGATTGTGATGGTGCTCGTCAGGTGACAACCATCAGCGAGGGGTCCGGGGAATCGCTGGACACCCAGGTGGACCGGACGCTGCTCTCCTGGGCCCGTACCGCCGCGACGCTTGCCGTTGTGGCGCTGCTTTTCGCTCGGTGGGCCGCTGACATGACTCCGATCGCTCTCCTGCCCGCCACCTTCGGAGTGACAGCAGCGATCGTCATCTGGATGCTGACCCGCTCTCGGGCATCGGTACGTCGGGCGCAGTTCGCCAGTGGACGGACAGACCCTCCACTGTGGACAGCCGCGGCTCTCTGCACGATCTGCTTGATTCTTGCCGCTACGGGGCTGCTGGCGCTTCTCGTGAACTGATCGGCGGCCAGCCGGAGCAGGACCGCAGAACCCGAGCAAGTTCCAGGCCCACGTCTCGATGGGACTCCCACCCGAAATGCAGGCCGTCCGGGTTCGCGCGCCCAGCAGTCAGGTGCGGTTGGACTGCGGCGGCGAAATCTGCCATCGGCACGTCGTTCTCGGTGCCCCACGCCTGGGCGGCCGCCCAGGCGGGCTTGTGCCCGCGAAGCTGGAAGGCGAATGCGGCAGCCCGGTGCCGGGGAGGCAGGATCCCGAGAATCGGCAGACCCGGCCGCAGCTCGCGCAGGGCGGTGACGCAGTTGGACAGGTAGGCGTTGGTCAGGCGTTGCGGCATTGCCCGAAGCCGGCCACGGGTCAACAAGGCGATTCGCGGCTGGGCAGCGAGGTACATCCGGCGCGCCCCGCGGCGTACCAACCGCGGACGAAGGAAAACGATGCCCTCACGCAGATACGTCGGTAGCGCGCCGGGAAGGTAGTCCATTCCGCCCACAGCCAGCACCACGGCATCCGCGGTGGGCACGAGCAGTGAATACACCCGCGGGTCGCGGGTCAGTGAACGCCAGGCGTGTCTCGCGGTCCAACCAACTTGAGCCACGATGTCGGCCTCGGCGCCGAGCGCATGTGCCATCACGTTCGGATAGAGCCCCGGTTCGGTCAGTAGTTCCGGTCGGTTGGGACCGTGATAGGCCAAGGAGTCGGCAAGGAACAGGATCCGAGGCCTTGCGGCACCCATGCCGTCAGCGGCCGACACCAGCGTCGTCCAAGGCGGTGTCGTCCAAGGCGGTGTCGTCGGTCGATCCGTCGGGAAGCAAGCCATCGGCAACCACATCGGCATCGCCTACCTGATCGGGGCGCAGGCCCGCAGGACGCAGCATCGTCTCCGAGGGTGCCGCCAAGTTGTGGGCACGCAATTGCCAGCCACCGGGATAGCGCTGCAGCTCACTCCACTGGCAATTCCCGAGGACTGCTAGCCAGCGCCCGGCGTGCGAGAGTCCGAGCAGTGTTTCGATGATCGAACGCGCCGTGCCGCCGTGGGTCACGAGCAGCACATGGTCGACCTCGATGTCCGCAAGCGCAGCCATGACCCGAGCGTCGAGCTGCGCCCTCGACTCGCCACCGCGATCGACCGGGGGACGACCGTCGAGCCAGTCCGCGTACTGCTCCGGGTAGGTCGCCGCCACCTCGTCCCGGGTCAGCCCCTGCCAAGCACCCAGCTCGATCTCGCGCAGTCGGGGCTCGATCCGGACTGGTCTCTCGATCAGCCGGGTCAACGCCTGCGCGGTGGACGCAGCGCGCTGCAGGTCACTGGTGAGTATGAGATCCGGCGGATCAACGGCCAGATAGCCGGCGGCTACCCGGCTCTGTTCCTGCCCGACTCTATCCAGCGGCGGATCGGCCTGTCCCTGGAAGCGTCCGATCGCGTTCCACGTCGTCTGGCCATGCCGCCACACGACGACCCGCTGGACGCTGACTCCTTCGACTGCTCCGTCGACTGCTCCGTCGCGTGCGCTTGCTTCAACGGGCGGGCCGTCCCCGATCGCTGTGCTGCTCACTCCACGGGGCGCGGGGCGGCTGCGTCGGTGAACGGGATGATCGGGCAATCGGTCCACAGCCGCTCGAGTGCGTAGTAGATCCGTTCCTCTGCATGCTGGACATGCACCACCACATCGAGGTAGTCCAGCAGCACCCAACGGCCTTCGCGAGTTCCCTCGCGGCGAACCGGCTTGACTCCGGCCTCGGTCCGCAGCCGGTCCTCGATCTCGTCGACGATGGCCTGGACCTGTCGCTCGTTGGTTGCCGAGGCGATGACGAATACGTCGGTGATCACCAGCCGCTCGCTGACGTCCACGACGACCAGATCCTGCGCCTGCTTGTCGGCGGCGGCTTGAGCGGCCAGCAGCGCGACGGTTCGTGCCGCGTCCGAAGCGGTCATCCGGGAGCTCTCCTGTCGTCACGGTAGAGGTGTCGCTTCTCGATGTACTGCACCACGCCATCCGGAACCAGGTACCAGACGGGCATTCCGCGATGCACCCGATTCCGGCAGTCACTCGACGAGATGGCCATCGCAGGTACGTCGACGAGTGTGACGCTGCCCTCGGGTAGGTGGCTGTCCTCGAGTCGGTATCCCGGCCGCGTGACTCCCACCAGATGAGCCAGTGCGAACAACTCCTCGGCATGTCGCCAGTCGAGGATCTGTTCCAGCGCATCGGCTCCGGTGATGAAGAACAACTCTGTGTCTGGATGCAGCCGACTCAGATCGCGCAGTGTGTCCACAGTGTAGGTGGGTCCGGTCCGGTCCACATCGACCCGGCTCACGGAGAATCGCGGGTTGGACGCCGTGGCGATGACCGTCATTAGATAGCGGTCCTCGGCCGGGCTGACCTCACCCGCTGCCTTCTGCCACGGCTTCCCGGTCGGTACGAACAGCACCTCATCCAGACCGAACAGGACGGCGACTTCGCTGGCAGCCACGAGGTGACCGTGGTGGATGGTGTCGAACGTGCCACCCATGACGCCCAAGCGTCGGCCTTCACCCATCTTGGTGGGTAGCTTATCGACCAAGGT
>JACCQS010000217.1 GCA_013814015.1 Geodermatophilaceae bacterium
GTGTATGTCGTGTTGGCCGCGAGTGTCGCATTCGGGTTGAGAGTCCATCGATTGGTCGTGCTGTTGCGGGTGACGACCGCGGCGACGGTGCCAGCCGCGCTGGTCAAGGTGAATGTGCTGGCATTGACGCCAGCGACGGCTTCGTTGAAGGTCACCGAGACATTGCCGGTCCGGCTGACCGCGGTTGCCCCGCTAGTCGGCGACTTCGTGGTTGCCGCAGGTCTGGGTCCGGTCAGGAACGTCCAGCTCGTGGACGCCATTTGATTCCCTGTGGCATCCCGAATTGCGTTGGGCCCGCCGGTGAGAGCCACTGTGTATCGGGTGTCGGCCGAGAGTGAAGCTGTCGGGTTGAGCGTGGCGAGCTGGGTGCTTGCGTTGTAGCTCACAACGCCGGGAATCGTGGTGCCGGCCGCATTCCGCAACGTGAAGGTCGTCTTGCTGACACCGGTGACCGGCTCGCTGAACGTCGCCTTCACATTCGCCGCGACTGCGATGCCGGTTGCATCGGCATCCGGGCTCCGCGTCGTCACGGTCGGGGCACCGTTCGGCGGGCTGGGTGTGCCAGCCGTGCGGAGGAACGCGACGATCTCCCTCTGAGTCGTTTGGTTGCTGCGCCACAGGCTGAGGCCGTGTTTCGTCCCAGCGTTGGGCCCGTCAGCCGCGGTGACGATATTCAGCGTGCTCGACACCCCGGCGGCGACAAGTGCATCTTGGAAAATCGTCGCCTGCTGGACCGGCATGATCTCGGCGTCACCGTTGACCAGCATGTACGCCGGATTCGTCGAAGAGATGTTGTACAGCGGCGACGGTTCCTTGAGCTGCGCGTCTGTGCAGCGTGATATCGCGCATCCGAGGTAGGCGGGCATTCCGTTGTTGATGTTCGGATTGAGCGAATCGGGGCCGTCAGGATGAACCATGGTGACGAAGTCCATCGGCCCGGATAATTCCACGACCGACCTGATGGTTCCCGCCGCTCCCGGTTTCTGGTTGATCAGTTGCCCGGCCAGCGCGGCTAGCTGGGCACCCGACGAGGAACCGAACAAGCTGATGTGGGACACATCGGCGTTGTACTCCGCCCCGTGGTCGATGATCCATTGCACGGCCAATGCCACGTCATCGGTCTGCATCGGCACGCCGTCCACAGAGCCAGCTGCACCGGGGGGCCCGATCGCGAGCCGGTAGTCGATGTTGAACACGGCGAAACCGTCTGCAGCCAGGTCCTCAGCTACATCCGCCGGGACACTCCTGTTGCCGTCGACCCAGCCGCCGCCGAACACCACGACCACGATCGGCGCGAGTTCGCCCGGGGCCCCTGGATATGCGTCGAGTTCGTGCTCCGGCTCCAGCCCGTACTTCAGGTCGGGCACACAGGTTGGGGGTTCGCAGATCCGATTGAGGGTGGTGTGGTTTGCCGAGGCGCCCGTGGATCCGAGTCCAACGATCGCCAGGCCGAGGCTGGACAGGAGCACGATGGATGCGCGCCACAGTCCGGACCGTGCCTTGCTCAACATCGGACTCCTCGGACATCGGGCCTAATCTTGATCGGGATCGGCTACCACCGAAATGTCAAGACTTAATCGCGACAGATTCGGTTAGCGGTGACGAGTTGTAACTGCGAAGTGACGCACCGCGACAACGCATTTTGACACATAGTTCTTGTCTAAATCACCGTAGACGTTACGATGTAAACTCCAGACTTGCTACGGTTGTGGCCGGCTATTTTTTTCAACCACCAGTCACCCCTCGATTGCGCGCAGGCTGGACCCGACAGTGCCAGTTACATCCAATCTTGAGGACCGCATGAGCGATCAGCAGAGCATCAACTTCGCCAGAGTCAGCCGTCGGGACTTCCTGCTTGGCGCCAGCGCGATAGCCGGAACTGCCGCTGTCGGGCCATGGTTAGGAGCCCAGCCGGCCAGTGCCCAAGGGGCGCTGGCGGCCGCTGCAGTGACCACGGACGACCGCTGGCTCGGACCGGATTTCTGGGCCAACCGGCTTCAGGACTGGGTGACTCGCAGCGGCAAGATCACCTGCGTCGCTGTCTCCGGCAACCGGCTGGGACGCACGGCCTCGGTGCTCACCAGAAATCTCACCGGCGGCGCTTTCAAGCTGCAGATCCGGATGGGCACGCAGATCCTCGGCACCGGATTCTCCGGCTTCCTGATCGGGACCGGTGAGCCGGGCACCGACTATCGGCGTGCGGCGCTGGTCGGCGCGGCTTCGGGAACCGCCGGTGGCCTTTTGTGCGTGTACGGCTCGGACGGTGTGGTCCGGTTCCGGGAGCACACCGACGAGGTGAACCAGTTCACCTACGCCGAGATCCCGTCGACGGTCAGCGGCACAGGACCAGCGCGGACGAAGGCCGAGCAGGTCGAGTTGAGTCTGGACGGCGTCGTCGGCTCGGGTGGGACCCTCACCCTCACCCTCACAGCCACGACCGCCACCGGTACGTTGCTTTCGAAGGCGGTTCTGACCGGACGGTCGGCGCAATCGGTGGCTGGTGGGTTCGCGCTGGTGTCCTCGGGACCGACCGGCACATTCTGGTTCCGCGACCTGACCTCCAGCGGGGCGGGGGTCGAATCGCACCCGGAGCGGGCCCTCGGGCCGATCGTGGGCACCCTGTTCAGTGTGGCCGGCGGGACCCTCAAGATGACCGCGCAGATAATGCCGACGCTGCTGCAAGCTGGTGACTCGGTCAGCCTGCAGGTGTCCAACGGCTCGGGCGGCTGGACCACCCGTAGCACCGCAACGATCGGACCGGGCTTCGCAGCGGCGCTGCGTGACGACCAGTGGGACTCGAGCACTGCCAAGGCCTACCGAGTCGTGCATTCCCGGGGAGGGACCTTCGAGGGCTCGATCCCGGCCGAACCCAAGCCCGCCGGAATGACCGTGGCCACGCTCAGCTGCACCAAGGCCTGCCATCGACCCACCGACGAGGCATCAAGATACCTGGTGGCGTTGGACCCAGAGGGGCGGCAGAAGGTCCCGGGCGAGCAGCCGGTGGGCCTCTACACCGACAAGAACATGTACACCCCGTACGAACGGTTGATTCGCAATATCCAGCGACAGAATCCGGATCTTCTCTGTGCCATGGGGGACCAGTACTACGAGACCAGCCCGACCCGCGCGGACACGGCCGCGGCGCCCGAGTTGGACTTTCTCTACAAGTACCTGATCTGGCTGTGGTCCTTCCGGGACATCACCCGGGACACTCCATGCCTGGTGCTGGTGGACGACCACGACGTGTATCAGGGCACCTTGTTCGGCGAGGGCGGCAAGAAACTCGCCGCCGGATCCCAGCCGGTCAAGGGTGGTTACGCCAAGGACGCGGCCTGGATCAATATCGTCCAGCGCGTGCAATGCGGGCACAACCCAGACCCGGTCGATCCCGCGCCTGCGCTGCAAGGCATTTCGGTGTACTTCACCCGGTTCACCTACGGTGGCGTGCGCTTCGCGCTGCTGGAGGACCGCAAGTTCAAGACCGGCGGCGACATGCGCGACGACGCCGGCGTCGTCATTCCGGAAGCGGATCTGCAGTTGCTCGGCACTCGGCAGGAGACGATGCTGGCCGGGATGGCGGTCCAGGGCTCCGGCCCGCCGACCGTCATTGTCAGTCAGACGATGTACAGCGGCATGGCGACCGACCTCAACTACAAGGCGGCACCCTACAAG
>JACCQS010000247.1 GCA_013814015.1 Geodermatophilaceae bacterium
CTCCTGGCTTCACACGAAGCAACGGATCGGCTGGCCATCGTTCCAGGCGATCATGTCGGCAATCGCCGGACGGATGTCCAGCTCGCCGCCTGGTGGCAGTCCGTCGATCTCCGCGTACGCACGGTGCAGGTTGGCGACCAGCCGCTCGCTGTCGGACAGTTCGCCGAAGACGCCGAGGTCGGCTTCGCGGGCGGCCTGCAGGGGGGTGAGCCCAGCGCTGTGTGCGGCAGTTGCCGTCTGCTGGATGAAGTCGAAGTAGCCGTCGACCTGATCGATGTGCTCCGGTCCGCAGATGTTTCCATGACCCGGGATGATCGTCGCGGCACCGAAGCCGCGCAGGAACTCCATCGCCGTACGCGAACCCGCGATCGAACCCATGATCGCGAACGGCGTGCCGCCGTTGAACACGAGGTCGCCGGAGAACAGCACCGACTGCTCAGGCAGCCAGACGACGATGTCGTTGGTCGTGTGCGCGGCCGTACCGGCGTAGTAGACCTCCGCGCGCAGGTCGCCGATGTGCAAGGTGAGTGCATCGCGGAAGGTCAGATCCGGGGGCCGGGCCCGCAGATCGCCCCAGTCCTCGACATCGAAGATTCCCTCATACTTGGTGATCCCGTGACCCACGATCAGTTCCCGGCACAGCTCGTGTCCCACGATCACGGCCTCATCGACGAGGTAGTTGCCGTGCGTGTGGTCGCCGTGATGCTGGGTGTTTATCAGTGTCGACACTCGCGTACCGGTACGTGCTTGCACGGTTTCCAGCAGATGGCGGGTACGTCGTTCGGTGCCGCAGGTATCGATGAGCACAGTTCGGTCGGGTCCGGTGATGACCCCGCAGTTGTTGATCCACCAGGTGCCGTCGGGCTGGACGTACCCGAAGACGCCGGCGGCGACCTCGTCGAGGTGGGCGGCGTCAGGCGAGATGTCGGCGGGCGCGGAGTTGCTCACGCGGATCGGTCCTTTCCTGGGGTGTCCTCAGCGTCGTCGGTGTATCCCTCGAGCTCCGAGATACGCCGGAGGACTTCCATGAAGTCGGGCTTGGCCAGCTCGGAGTCCAGCTCCAGATAGACCGCCATCACGTTCTGGGCGATCCGGCCCGACTCGGCCCATTCACCGAACCGGCCCAGCGAGATGTCGTACATCGCCTCCTCAGGGGTCATGCCCGCTGCAAACGCCGATCATCTTGGGATACACCCTGGTAGGTGTACCCTCATGTGTATGCGAACGAACGTCGAGATCGATGACGCTGTGATGGCCGAGGTCCAGAGACTGACTGGAGTAAAGACCAAACGCGAAGCTGTTGACCTGGCCTTACGTGAGCTGGTCGCCAGGCATCGGCGACTCGGCATTCTCGACCTGCGGGGAAAGGTCCATTGGGAAGGTGATCTCGACCAGTCCCGGCGGCGGCGTCGGTGATCGTTGTCGACACAAGCGTTTGGATCGACGTTCTCGCGGGACGACACAGCGACGCTGCGCTCCGCTGCCTGGCCCTACTCGAGTCCGCGGAACCGGTGGCGCTCACCGACATCATCTATACCGAACTCCTCCAGGGACTTCGCTCCGACCGCGAGGCGAGACTGCTGGATGAGCATCTGCGGGCATTCCCCATCCTCCGATTGAGCACCTTGGACGATTTCTCACTCGCGGCCCAGCTGTACCGGCAGGCCAGAAGGCGGGGACTCACGATCCGCAAGACACTTGATTGCTTGATCGCAGCGCCCTGTGTTCGTACCAACGCGCCGTTGCTACATGCAGACGCGGACTTCGATCGGCTGGCGTCCTGCACGGCGCTGCGGATCTATTGACCGAATCTCAGACACCGGTCTCCGGGCCTCCAAGATCAGCAGGGTCATCAGCAGCGCGGTGCCGTCCGCGGCCGCGGACACCGCCGGATTGCCGACGGGGTGGCCGCTACGTCGGGGAGTGGCGGATCGGTCCGGGCGGATGGGCCAGGATGATGCGATGGCCGTTCCCGCGCGCATCAGCATCATCACCCTCGGTGTGGCAGACCTCGCCCGAGCCACTGCCTTCTATCGGGCTCTGGGGTGGGAGCCGACGCCTCTTTCGACCGACGACATCACCTTTATCGAGACCTCGGGATCGATGCTGGCGCTGTTCCCCACCGACGAACTCGCCGCCGATGCGGGTCTGGCCTCATCGGCCTCTACCGGGTTTCGCGGCGTGACGATGGCGATCAACGTCGAGTCCGACGACCAGGTCCGCCGGGTGCTGGCCGAAGCCGAGGCGGCTGGGGCAACGATTGTGAAACCTGCTGCGCCGAGCCCGTTCTTCCAAGGTCTCGACGGCTACTTCACCGATCCCGACGGTCACGCATGGGAGGTGGCGCACAACCCCGACTTGCTGCCGGCTTGAGGCACGCTCCGCGCCGGGCGCTGCCCGGACGTTCCACCATCCAGCCGGACCGACTCCACTGTTGCCCTTGGGCACTAGGGGACGCTGATGACCACCTTGCCGCGAGTGTGTCCTGATTCGACGCTGGCCAGGGCCTCGGCGGCTCGGTCCAGCGGAACGACGTCACTGACGTGCGGATCGAGCTTTCCCTCGGCGACCAACGCCACGATCTCAGCGAGTACGGCTCCACTGCCGTCGCGTTCGACACCACCACCACCGACTTCGGCGGCAGCATCGGGATCGGTGGTGGTCAGCAGCCGTGACCGATCGCTGACCAGATCGGCGACCGAGCGCAACGCATCACCGCCGACCAGATCCAGGATGGCATCGACGCCGTTCGGCATGATCTCGCGAACCCGGTCGGCGACTCCGTCGCCGTAGGGCACGAGGGTTGCGCCCATTGCTTCGGCGAGCTCGCGTTTTTCTTCGCTACCGGTGCCGAGAACGAAGACCGCGAGGTCACGAGCCAACTGGGCCGCGGCAACGCCCACCCCGCCCCCGATCCCGTTGATCAGCAAGGATTCGCCCTCGCCGAGTGCGAGTTGCCCGATGGCGTCATAGGCCGTACCCGCCGCCACCGGTAAGGCGGCGGCGTCGGTGAACGACACCTGGGGCGGCTTCTTCGTTGCGGCGCTCGCCGTGACCAAGGTGTATTCGGCGTACCCTCCCGAGCCCGGCGCGACGGTGCCGAGGACCTCGTCGTGGACCGAGAAGCCGTCGACGTCCTGGCCGACCTCCTCGACCACACCGGCGACCTCGCGCCCGAGAACCGCAGGAAGGTCCAGCGGCATGACCTCGGCCAGATAGCCCTCCCGGATCTTCCAGTCCACCGGGTTGACGCCAGCGGCGCGTACGGCGACCAGCAGCTCGCCGGCGCCCGGAGCGGGCCGCTCCACGTCCAGGACCTCTTGGACGTCGGTGCCGCCGTACCGGCTGAATCCGAATGCAGTGGGCATAAGTGTCCTCCATGAGTTGTTGAGCGTCATGTACCCAATGCAAGGCTGAGCCGAGCGCGAGTGTTCCCGGGGCCTTGCACGGGACCCAACTTTGACCGGCGCGCAGGCTTTGGTAAAGTCGTACTTCGTGCCCGGGGTAACTCGGGCCATGTCCGTGTGTGATTCCCTTCATCGGGAATCGCGGAGGGATCAAGCCCCGGTAGCACCGGGCTTGAATCGTCCCAGCCGAGCGCGCGACATGTCACCCACGAGAAGACTGAAACCGGTTCTGCACGTGCGCGTCGAGTGGTTCGACACACCCGACCGCGTGGGTCGGACAGTCGATGGCTGAGCACCGCCACCGGACAGACGTAGAAGCACCACCGAGCCGAGCAGGAGATCGCAGCACTCATGCCGACGATCAATCAGTTGGTCCGCAAGGGCCGCGAGGACAAGGTCAAGAAGACCAAGACTCCGGCACTCGAGGGCTCTCCCCAGCGCCGTGGGGTCTGCACGCGCGTCTATACGACCACGCCCAAGAAGCCGAACTCCG
>JACCQS010000248.1 GCA_013814015.1 Geodermatophilaceae bacterium
CCACCACCCGCTGGATGCGCGACCCGACCCGAGGCGGGCTCGGCACCATCTGCAACGAACTCGCCCAGGACACCGGCCTCGGCGTGATTCTCGACGAGGCGTCGCTGCCCGTACTGCCGATCGTCCAGGGCGCCTGCGACCTGCTCGGCATCGACCCGCTCTACGTCGCCAACGAGGGCAAGTTCATCGCCGTCGTTGCGCCCGAGGAGGCCGACGCGGCGGTCGCTGCCTTGCGGACCCACCCGCTCGGGGAGCGCGCCACTGTGATCGGCGAGGTCGGCGAGCAGCCCGAGGGTGTCGTCGCACTTCGTACCGCCTTCGGCGGGAGCCGGATCGTCGACATGCTCGTCGGCGATCCGCTGCCACGCATCTGCTGACCCAGTCCACTGCCTCGAGAGGAATCGATATGTGTCTCGGAATTCCCGGCCAGGTCGTCGAGATCACTGACGCCGCTGGTCATCTGGCCAAGGTGGATGTGAGCGGCGTGCAGCGCACCATCAGCATCCGGCTGCTTGCCGACCAAGGGGTCGCGCCCGATGACTGGGTCCTCGTCCACGTCGGTTTCGCCATGTCGCTCATCGATCAACACGAGGCGGACCTGACCATGGCCGCAATCAAGCAGATGGGCCAGGCCTATTCCGACGAGCTCGAAGCCTTCGAAGCCACCGCGATCGTTTAGGGGAGCCTGAATCTGATGAAGTTCGTCGACGAATTCCGCGATCCGGCGGCCGCACGCGCACTGGTCTCCTCCATTCGTGACCTCGCCAAGGACGACGAGTTCAAGTTCATGGAGGTCTGCGGCGGGCACACGCACACGATCTACCGGCACGGGATCGAACACCTGCTGCCGGCCAACGTCGAGTTGGTGCACGGACCGGGCTGTCCGGTCTGCGTCATCCCGATGGGCCGCGTCGACGATGCGATGTGGCTGGCGGAGAAGCCGGACGTCATCTTCACCTCGTTCGGGGACATGATGCGGGTGCCCGGCAGCCGCGGCAGCCTGCTCGAGGCGAAGGCACGCGGAGCCGACGTCCGCTTCGTCTACTCCCCGCTGGACTCGCTGCGCATCGCGACCGAGAACCCGGACAAGCACGTGGTGTTCTTCGCGGTCGGCTTCGAAACCACGGCGCCGTCCACCGCTGTCACGCTGGTGCGCGCCAAGGAGTTGGGCGTCACGAACTTCAGCGTGTTCTGCAACCACGTCACGATCGTCCCGCCGTTGAAGGCCATCCTGGATTCACCCGACCTGCGGCTGGACGGTTTCCTCGGTCCTGGGCACGTCTCGACAGTCGTCGGCAACCGGCCGTACCGCTTCGTCACCGAGGTGTACGGCAAGCCGATCGTCGTGGCCGGCTTCGAGCCGTTGGACATTCTCGCTGCCGTACACATGCTGCTCGCCCAGATTCGCGAGGGTCGCCGCGAGGTCGAGAACCAATACAGCCGGGTCGTACCCGAGGAAGGCAATCCGCAGGCTCTGGCCCTGCTGGGCGAAGTCTTCGAGCTGCGGCCGCACTTCGAATGGCGTGGGCTGGGCTTCATCTCACAGAGTGCGCTGAAGCTCAACGACGCGTACGCGGAGTTCGACGCCGAGATGCGCTTCGACATGCCCGGCATTCGGGTCGCGGATCCCAAGGCGTGCCAGTGCGGCGAAGTGCTCAAGGGCGTGATCAAGCCATGGGAGTGCAAGGTGTTCGGCACCGCCTGCACCCCAGAGACACCCATCGGAACGTGCATGGTCTCTCCCGAAGGGGCCTGCGCGGCCTATTACAACTTCGGTCGGCTGCACCGTGAGACCGCCGTACTGATCGGCATGCCCAGCGCACCCTCTGTCGGGGCGGCTGCGTCAGCTCGCTGAAGGGAGGATGGACGGGCCGCCCGGCAGCCGGGCGGCCTCGGCCTCGTCGATCTTGGCCAGGGCGCATCCCATGTGGATCAGGATCCAGTCACCGGCACTGAGCCGCTGCCCGTCCTCGATCGTGCCCACGTTGACCCTGCGGGAGATCCCCACCACCTCAACGAGGGCGATCTGACCCGACGGGTCGACGGCGGGGTCGAGGATGCGACCGGGGACGGAAAGGCACATGGCTCGGTCAGGCTACCTCCTGCTCAGGCCAGCAGAGTTCCCTCCACCACGGTGACGGCATGCCCGCCCAGCAGGACGCGATCCCCGACGACCTGCAGCGCAAGCAGGCCGCCGCGGGCCGAGGCTTGGTAAGCCAGCAGTTCGGTACGCTCTAGCCGCTGCGCCCAGTACGGCGCCACCGCGGTGTGCGCGCTGCCGGTGACCGGGTCCTCGTTGATCCCGGCGCGAGGTGCGAAGAAGCGGGTCACCACGTCATAGGGACAGGCCTCGTCGGCGAGCGCAGTGACGATGATCCCACGGGCATCCACTGTGGACAGCCCGCCGATGTCTGGCGCGAGTGATCGCAGGGTGCTCTCGTCCCGCACCTCGACGAAGACATCATTGTCACCACCGCGACCCACCCAGGTCGGCTCCACCCCGAGCGCTTGACCGAGTCCCTGGATGTCGGGTGCGGTCCTTGGCGGTCTCGACGGGAAGTCCAACACGATCGTGCCGTCGCCTCCTTGCGCGACCCCCAACAGGCCGCTGCGGCTGGAGAATTCAATGCTCGCAGTGAAACCGAGCTGGTAGAGAATGTGCCCGCTGGCCAGCGTCGCGTGGCCGCACAGATCGACCTCCACGGTGGGGGTGAACCAACGCAGCCCGATCTGTGCCGGGTTTTCCGACGGCTCGGGAAGCGGCTCGAGGAACGCGGTCTCGGACAGGTTCAGCTCAGCTGCCACAGACTGCAGCCAGGCAGCTTCACGCGGACCGTCCAGCAACACCACTGCAGCCGGATTTCCGGAGAAGGCCGACTCTGTGAAGGCGTCCACGACGTAAACGGGTAGCGGCGGCATGCGGCGACCGTATGACCCGAAGCCGCTGTACGCGCGCGGGGGCCACCGCACAAGCACCTGGCCATCCCCCGTACACTTCTCACGTTCCCTTAGACCGCTGGTCGTCGAGCGCCCCCGGGCGTTCGTGCGAAGGTCCCGATTCACTCGGGCGGCCCGCGCAGGAGGACGGTACGTCGTACGCCGGCCACTGTGGCCTGCGTCCCACGCCCCGTGCGCCCTGCGCCGGGGCGTTCGTTGTTTTCCGGGGTCACTCGTTCCCGCTTCCAGCGACCCAGCAGACCCCCAAGAAACGAGGAAGCCCATGCCGAACCCCGACAAGGTCGGCGCGGTCGCGGAGATCACCTCCCGCTTCAACCGCTCGTCGGCGGTAGTTCTCACCGACTACCGCGGCTTGACGGTGGCCCAGCTCAAGGAGCTGCGGACCTCACTCGGTACGAGCAGCACATACGCCGTGGTCAAGAACACGCTGACCAAGCGTGCCGTGAGTGCGGTCGGGTACGACGATCTGGCACCGCTGCTCATCGGCCCGACCGCGATCGCCTTCATCGAAGGTGAGCCGGTCGAAGCCGCCAAGGCGCTGCGCAACTTCTCCCGTACCAACCCGCTGCTGATCATCAAGGGTGGCGTGCTGGACGGGAAGATGCTCAGCACCGAAGAGATCAACTCGTTGGCCGATCTCGAGTCGCGCGAGGTCTTGCTCGGCCGACTCGCCGGAGGGATGAAGGCAAGCCTGACCAAGGCAGCGGCGCTGTTCCAGGCCCCGTTGTCCCAGGTTGCCCGTCTCGCGGCAGCCCTTGCCGAGAAGAAGCCTCCCGCTGATGCACCGGCCGAGGCCACCATCGAGGCGCCCGCCGCCGATATTCCCCCCACCCCAGAGGCCGCAGACGACTCTGTTGCCGCCGAAACCACCGAAAGCTAGAGAGGAACCACCATGGCCAAGATGTCCACTGACGACTTGCTCGACGCGTTCAAGGAAATGACGCTGCTGGAGCTGTCGGAATTCGTGAAGCAGTTCGAGACCACCTTCGACGTCACCGCCGCTGCACCGGTCGCGGCCGCCGCCGCGGCTCCCGCAGCCGGCGGCGCCACCGCCGAGGCCGAGGCTGAGCAGGACGAGTTCGACGTCATCCTCGAGGCCGCCGGCGAGAAGAAGATCCAGGTCATCAAGGAGGTGCGCACCCTGACCAGCCTCGGCCTCAAGGAGGCCAAGGACCTGGTCGACGGTGCGCCCAAGTCGGTCCTGGAGAAGGTCGACAAGGCCGCGGCCGACAAGGCGAAGGCCGCCCTCGAGGGTGCCGGCGCGACGGTGACCGTCAAGTAGCTCCGTAGCAGGACAGTTGCACCCGACGGCGGGCCTTCCTATCGGGAAGCCCGCCGTCGGCATCTTTCTCTCGGCAGGGCAGGTGAGCAGTGCAGATCGACTTGAACAGTGATCTCGGCGAAGGCTTCGGGATCTGGACGCTCGGTGTTGACGACGGCTTGCTGGACGTCGTCACCAGCGCCAACGTCGCCTGCGGCTTCCATGCGGGGGACCCCAGCATCATGCGACGGGTCTGTCGGCGTGCTAGTGAACGAGGGGTACGGATCGGGGCCCAAGTGGGCTACCGCGATCTGGCCGGTTTCGGTCGCCGGCCGATGGACGTGCCGCCTCACGAGTTGACCGACGAGGTGACTTACCAGATCGGTGCTTTGGACGCGTTCGCCCGCGTCGCCGGAAGCCGGGTTTCCTATGTCAAACCCCATGGGGCGCTCTACAACACCTGCGCAACCGACGCCGTACAGGCCGAGGCGGTCGTACGCGCGGTTCGTGAGGTCGATCCCTCGCTGTCAGTCCTGGGACTACCCGGCTCTGAGTTGCTCCGCGCCGCCGAGGCGGCCGGGCTTGCCGCCGTGACAGAAGCCTTCGCCGACCGCGCCTACGACTCGGCTGGTCACCTGGTCAGCCGCCGCCAAGAGGGTGCGGTGATCAGCGACCACAAGGCAGTGGTCGCGCGTTGCCTGCGTCTGGTCACTGAGGGATTGGTCACCGCACTGGACGGGACGCAGGTCTCGGTGACAGCTGCGTCGCTCTGCCTGCATGGCGACACTCCCGGGGCGCTCCGACTGGCCCGACGTGTCCGGGACGCCCTGGCCGAGGCCGGCGTACAGCTCGGCCCGTTCTGCTGAGCTGCCGAACCCGCAGGGCAGACTGCGGTGGCTAGCGTTGACCTGGACCGCCGCTGGGTGGCGCAAAGTATCTTCCAGAGCACCCCCAGGACAGGAGTTTCGCGGTCGTGCCGGCTTCACTGCCGAAACTCCAGTTCAACCTGACGGCAGTCCTCGCCGTCCTGCTCGTGGTTCTTGTCACGACTGCGTCCTGGCTCTTCCTGACCCCCCGTTCGCCCGTTCCCCGATCGAACTGACGGCATTCGACGAGAGTCTCGGAGCGGCGCGGTCTGGCGTCGTCGACGTCACCTCCGTCGACTACCGCTCCCTCGACCACAATCTCACCGAGATCGAGAACGCCACTACCGGCGCGCTGCGCGATGAAGTCCTGGCCACATGAACGAACGCCGGGATCGACTGGTCGCCGATCAACAGGTCTCCTCGACCGAAGTGATCGCCGCCGCACGGACGCTGGCCAGTCCCACTCGGGCAACGGCACTCATCGTGCTGCGGAGCACGATGACAAGCCTGCTCACGCCGCAGCCGACCGTCACTCGATACCGGTCGAAGTGACCCTCGAATTGATCGAGGGCCGCTGGCTGCTGTCCGGGCTGACCGGGAGAAGCGATGGCCGAATCCAGCGACAAGCCCACCGCCCGACCGCGGGCGGTGCTCAGCGTGTTGACGCTGCTGGCAGCCGCTGCCGTGACCGTCCTGGTCGTCCAGCGGGTCAACACACCGCCCCAGGTCGACGTCGAATTGCTACCTGCCGCTGCGGATGCCTATTCGGCGATAGTCAGCTTCGACAACACCGCCCCAGGCAGCAGCCGTCAGGACCTCTTCGCCGTAGTCACCCGGGATCTGCGTGCACAGATGCAGGCAGACCTCGCGGCACAGGTGGTGCCGTCCTACCTCGAGGTGTCCGCCACGAGCCGAGGGGAGGACGTGACGGTGGGATTGCAGTCCGTCCACGACGACCAAAGCGGGGCCGTGGTCATCGGGTACGGAACGTTCGTGGCTGGCAGCGCCGTGCCCGAGAGCGCCGTCCCCGGGCAGCAAGGCACCCCGGAGGCATCGGAGTGTGCGGTCATCGCCGATGTGACGGGACCCGCGATAGCGCTGCTCTTGACTTGAGGCCGCCTTGGCGTGCACCCTGTCCGGGCAGTGACAGCGGTCACTAAGGAGTACGAGGGAGCCCTAGCTGCTCGACGCCAGCGCGCCAGGTTGACCTGGCGTGGACAGCGGTCGCCCGAAAGGGTAGGCTGCTGGTTTGCGCTGCCTTCCGACTGCCCACCCGCTGCCGCGGGTCACTTGGTGTGACCGCGATCCGGCCGGGCCCAGGCAAGGCGTGCGTGTAGCCGATTCGAACACCGGTCCTTGGAAGGACGCACCTTGGCAGTGTCACGCCAGTTGACGCACGATTCGACCACAACCTCAGGGATTCCCAACGCACCGAAACGGGTCTCCTTCGCGAAGATTCGAGAGCCTCTCGAGGTTCCGGACCTTCTTGCTCTGCAGACGGATTCCTTCGACTGGCTGGTCGGGTCCCCGGCCTGGCGCGAGCGCGTCGAAGAGGGCACCCTCAGCGGACTGGCCGAGATCCTGTCCGAGATCTCGCCGATCGAGGACTTCTCCGGCTCGATGTCGCTGTCCTTCTCCAACCCGTACTTCGAAGAGGTCAAGAACCCCCTCGAGGAGTGCAAGGACAAGGACATGACGTTCGCGGCTCCGCTGTTCGTCACCGCGGAGTTCATGAACAACACCACCGGCGAGATCAAGAGCCAGACGGTGTTTCTCGGCGACTTCCCGATGATGACGCCCAAGGG
>JACCQS010000252.1 GCA_013814015.1 Geodermatophilaceae bacterium
CCCCTGGGGCGCCGTCATCGCACGTGCCTCCGACCGAGAGACGGCAGTCGTCGCAGACGTGGACCTGGACTGGCAGTCCACGGTGCGCAGGTCGCTGCCCAGCCTTGGTGCCCGCCGTCCCGACGTCTACACACTCTGACCAGCCGAAAACGACAGGGAGATGACCTCGCAGTGAAAGACCTCGGCTACTACGACCTGGGCCCCACACCGATGGTTGCCTGCCAGCTGGACCAACGATTCTCGTACTGCCTGTACGTTCCCCGAAGCTACCAGCCCGGGATCGGAGGCACACCCCTGGCAGTGGTGGTGCACGGAACACTTCGCACGGCCGAACGCTACCGCGACGAGCTCTCCGATTTCGCCGACGAGCAGGATTGCGTGATCTTGGCGCCGCTGTTCCCCGCAGGCATCATCGAGCCCGACGATATCGACAACTACAAGTGGCTCGAGTACCACGGGATCCGCTTCGACAAGATCCTGCTCGCGATGGTCGACGAGGTCGCCCAGAAGTATCACCTCGACGCCAGACGCTTCCTGTTGCACGGCTTCTCCGGGGGAGGCCATTTCGCCCATCGGTTCTTCTACCTGCACGCGACCCGCCTGCAGGGGGTTTCGATCGGCGCTCCGGGATTCATCACGCTCATCGACCCCCACCAACCCTGGCACCTGGGAACGCAAGGTCTCGAAGAACGATTCGGGACGGCATCGACCGTTGGGCAGCTGCAAGACGTGCCCGTCCACATGGTGGTCGGGGCCGACGACACAGACACCTGGGAGATCAACGACCACACGAGCCCGCACTGGATGGAGGGAGCCGACGCCGCCGGGCTGACGAGAGTCGAACGCCTGTCGGCACTGCGAACCAACTACGAGTCGTTGGGCATCGCGGTCCGGTTCGACGCCGTTGCGGGCGTCGCGCACGAGGGCTACAAGATACTTGGGCCAGTACGGGACTTCTTCGCAAGCGTCTTGAGTTTTGACCAGGAGCGTCGCGCCAATGAGGTGGTGAGCTAAATGCCGACCGGCCTGCTCAACCCGAGAGCTGGCGTAGCGGTCAACGCTTCGCCGGATCGCGCACCGCGTGACTTTCATCGCCGACTCCCCGGCTACCAGCCCACTCCACTGGTGGACGCCCCAGCGATAGCCGAGCGGCTCGGTATCGGCCGCCTGTGGGTCAAGGATGAGTCATCCCGGATGGGTCTGCCGTCGTTCAAGGTGCTCGGTGCTTCCTGGGCTACGTTCAGGGCGCTGGAGGGACGTGCCGGCCAACCGTTGCGAGAATGGGAGGACGTCGCCGAGCTCGGCAGCCTGGTTCGCCGCCTGACTCCCGTCCGGAGACTGGCAGCGGCGACCGACGGGAACCATGGCCGTGCTGTCGCGCGAACTGCCCGCTGGCTTGGCTTGGAGGCGCACATCTATGTACCGGTCGGGATGGCCACGGCGCGCGTCGAGGCCATCGTCGGCGAGGGAGCCTCGGTAACCACCGTGGATGGTAGCTACGACGCCGCGGTGGCTCAATCCGCACTCGAGGCCGACGATCACTGCCTGGTGATCTCGGACACCTCGTGGCCGGGATACACCTCGATTCCCAGCTGGGTGATCGAGGGTTACTCGACCATCTTCGATGAGGTCGACGCTGACATCGAGTCGGCCGGCGTGTCGGCGCCGGATCTGGTGGTCGTCCAGATCGGAGTGGGTGCGCTGGCGGCGGCCGTGGTGCGCCATTTCCGCCAAGCCAGCACTGTGGGGTCAAGGATCCTCGGCGTCGAGCCGACCGGCGCCGCCGCTTGCGTCATGGCCTCGATGCAGGACGGGGGCATCCGGTTCGTACCGGGTCCGCACCGCTCGATCATGGCCGGCCTCAACGCCGGCACCCCGTCGATCGTTGCCTGGCCCGACGTCTCCAGCGGGATCGACGCCTTCATCGCGATCGAGGACGACTGGGCGCGCGAGGGCATGCGGCTGCTGGCAAGCATGAGCCTGGTCAGCGGAGAGACCGGCGCGGCGGGCATCGCCGGCCTGCTCGCGGTCAGATCAGGCGAGCTCGCGTCAATCGCCGCTGCTTTAGAGCTGACCGAAGACAGCTCGATTCTCGTACTGTCCACCGAGGGCGCAACGGATCCAGACGCCTACCATGCGGCAGTGGGCACGGACCGCCCACGTTCTGCTTGACGGGGATCGGCGGTTTTACGGGGTTCTTGTTGTCGAGCATCGTCGCGTCGTTCCTGAGCCTGGACACGAGATCGGCCCATGGG
>JACCQS010000025.1 GCA_013814015.1 Geodermatophilaceae bacterium
GCGGACCCTGCCCCGGGTGATCGATCCGGTCGAAGCGAACGTCTTCCTCGCCGCCCTACGCACCGCCCGGGACACCGCCATGGTCGAGGCGATGCTGCTTGGCGGGCTACGGCGCTGCGAGGTCCTCGGGCTACGCCTGGGCGACATCAGGCCCGGCGAACGACGGCTGTTCATCGCCGAGGGCAAGGGCGGCCACCAGCGGATCGTCCCGGTCTCCGCACGGTTCTTCACCAGCCTCGGCAACTACCTCACCAACGAGCGGCCAGAGGACGCCGTCGACGATCACGTCTTCCTCGTAATGAAGGGCCCACGGCGCGGCCAGCCGCTGTCCGCGCCAGGCCTGGACGAGATCGTGTCCGGGGCACGCACCCGAGCCGGTATCGAGCACCTGACCTGTCATCAACTCCGACACACCTGCTTCACCCGGCTCCGCGAGGCCGGCATGGCCCTGGAGGCGATCCAGGCTCAAGCCGGTCACCGCTCGATCGAGTCCACGCGCATCTACCTGCACCTGGCCAACGACTGGCTCGCCGGGGAGTACCGCAGAGCCTGCGAGGCCATCGACGCACAGAGCATTGGGGGTCAGTGATGCCGGCGGCGCTTGCCCTGTCGGCTCCCAGCACTGACCTGTTCGAGCAGTACCTGACGGCAATGCGAGGACTGAACCGCAAGACCGGCCGGTCCACCGCCCAGGCAGCCCGCTCGTTCTGCGCGAAACTCGACCGATCCGGCGAGTGGACAACCCTGTCATTGCCGCAGCAGACCGACGCAGTCGGCAAGGCCCGCTCGTTCGTGTCCTGGCTAATCGTCACCGGCCAACTCACCATCTCCGCCGACCTGATGACCCACGTCGACCTGCGGCTCGGCGTGGTCGCCCGCGGCTACCTCCCGAGCATCCACGCCTGGTTCGTCGACGCCGGCGCGCAACTACGCGCCTCGAACGCAGACATCGCGCTGCAATGGAACGCGCTGATGAAGGCCGCAGCCGTGACCGGCCTCAGCCCGGATCGCCTGACAGACAACGACTTCGACCGCGCCCGAGAGGCGATCCTCGCCGCCTACGTCAACCGCGGGATGCCAAGCTCAGGCCGCAACATGTCCGCGATCTTCACCAGGCTGCGCCTGACCCTGTTCCACTGCGGACAGCTCAACGCCCCCAAGCGGCGCAGCACCAAAGACCCCATTACCGTGTCCGGCTGGAGTCAGTCCCCGGCAGAGTTCACCGACACCGCGCGCCGCTACCTCGCCCAAGTCGAGCTGAGCCTGCGCCCCAACACCGTCAAGCACATCGACCAGGCCCTGCGCGAGTTCGGCAGCTGGCTCGGCCAGAACCGACCAGAGGTCAACAGCTGCGCCGACCTGACCCGCAGCCACATCGAGGACTACAAGAGCTGGCTCAGTGCCCGTCACGGCCGCCACACCGGCAAGCCCCTCAATCGCGTCAGCGTGAAGAACACCCTGATCAACCTGCACTGCTTCTTCGACCGCATCACCGAGTGGGGCTACCCCAACCCGCCGCAGCGACCGCTGATCTTCACCGGCGACCTGCCGATCATCGACAAGCCGCTACCGCGTTTCCTCGACGACGCTGCCGCCGCCAAGCTCATGCGGACCAGCCGCGCCGACACCGACCCACTCGCCCGGCTGATCGTGGAACTTCTGGCCCGCACCGGGATCCGCAAGAGCGAACTGCTCGCCCTGACCGTCGACGCGGTCGTCCAGATCGGCTCGGCCTACTGGCTACGGATCCCGGTCGGCAAGCTCCACAACGACCGCTACATCCCGCTGCATCCCCAGCTCAAGGACATGCTCGACGACTGGATCAGCAACCACCGACCCACCGGACTGCGATCGGAACGCCTCCTGCTGGAGAACAACAAGCCCGTCAGCGCTCTGCGCGTCTCCACCGCACTGACCCGGCTCTCCCACGAGGCCGGCATCGGCCACGTCACGCCCCACCAGCTCCGCCACACCCTTGCGACCCAAGCCATCAACCGCGGCATGAGCATCGACGCGATCGCCGCCCTACTCGGCCACAAGACCCTCGCCATGACCATGATCTACGCCCGGATCGCCGACAAGACCGTCGCCGAGGAGTACTTCAACGTCACCGAGAAAGTCGAAGCCCTCTACGGCCAAGCCCGGAGGCTGCCCCATGACGACGAGGGCAGCGAGATGCGGAAGCTCCGAGCCGAGATGCACCGCCGGATGCTCGGGAACGGCCACTGCGCCCGCCCCGTCGACACCGACTGCCACTTCGAGTC
>JACCQS010000289.1 GCA_013814015.1 Geodermatophilaceae bacterium
ATCAGCTCACCCCCCTTTGGGCGAGCGCACGGAAGTACGCCGAAGGCCCGATCGACCTGTCGGTGGGAGCGCCGGTGGACCCGATTCCCCGTCCGGTGCGCGATGCGCTGATCCGCGCGGTCGATGCTCCCGGCTATCCCACCACGGAGGGAACGCTCGGGTTACGCGACGCCGTGGTGGGCTACCTCAGGCGCCGAGGAGAAGTGCGGTGTCTCGATACGGACATGGTCCTGCCCACGATTGGGTCGAAGGAGGCCATCGCGCAACTGCCGGCGTTCCTCGGTCTTGGCTCGAGCGATGTGATCGCGATCCCGGACCTGGGCTACCCGACGTACGAGATCGGTGCGCTATCGGTCGGGGCGAAGCCGCATCGTTATCTCGATCCGATGGAGGTCGATACCGATGGCGTGGCGGTGCTCTGGGTCAACTCACCGAGCAACCCAGAGGGCCGGGTGCTCGGCGCCGCAGACCTGCGGGTCCTCGTGTCCCGAGCCCGTGACACGGGCACCCTCCTGGTCAGTGACGAGTGCTATCTCGATCTCGGGTGGGATCGCGCGGCCGTCTCGATCATGCATCCAGACGTGTGCGGCGACGACCCCACGGGTCTGCTGATCACCAACTCGCTGTCGAAGCGGTCAAACCTGGCGGGCTACCGCGCTGGCTTCCTGGCCGGCGATCCTGCGTTGGTGTCGCGGTTGCTCGAGTACCGCAAGCACATGGGTCAGATGGTGCCGCTGCCGGTTCAGGCCGCCATGACGGCGGCATTGAACGACGACGATCACGTGAGGGCGCAGCGGGCTCGCTACCTTCGCCGCCGGCAGCTGCTCAGATCCGCGATCCAGTCGGCCGGCTTCACCGTGGACCATTCCATGGGAGGGCTCTACCTCTGGGTCCGTCGAGACGGTGAGGACGGTTGGCAGATAGCCTCCTGGTTCGCCCGGCGCGGCATCATCTGCGTGCCGGGAGAGATCTACGGAGACTCTGGCCGTAGGCACGCGCGACTAACGATTACCGCCACAGATCAGAACATCCAAGCCGCCGCCGATCGGTTACACGGATAGCTGTCGTGAAGATCGTCGTTGCTCGCGGTTCGTTGGCCCGGCTCGGGGAGGCACGAGCGCGCTGGAAGCTGCGAGCCACCTTCATCGAGGCCGACCTGGATTCAGAAGATCAGGTTAGGTCCGCCACCGAAGACGCCGACGGCATAGTTGTTGCCCAGCAACGCCTGTCTGCCCGGGCGATTGACGCGCTGGGACCCTCGGTGCGGGCAATCGGTCGAGCAGGCGTCGGGGTTGACGCGATCGATCTTCAAGCGGCCCGTGGTCGAGGCATCGCTGTCATCAATCAGCCTTCCTATGCAGTCGCCGAGGTTGCCACCCATGCGGTCTCAATGGCGCTTGCCGTTCACCGACGACTGATCAAGGCCGATGCCGCCACTCGGGAGGGTTGGGGATCTGCGGGCGACTTCGGGATGATTGCGCCTCTGGATGAGGCCACGGCTGGTGTCGTGGGTGCCGGAAATATCGGCCGAGCGGTGATTGACCGACTCCGCCCGTTCGTGGCAAGAATCCTGACCTACGACCCCGCGCTTGCCCAGGATATCCCCGGTGTCGAGGTCGTCGGCTCGATGGAGGCCCTTCTGCAGACATCAGATCTGGTCACGTTGCACACGCCGCTGCTGGCGACTACCAGACACATGATCGACACAGACGCCCTGATGCTGATGAAGAAGGGCGCGATCCTGGTCAACGTTTCCCGCGGCGGCCTCATCGATGAGGGCGCGCTCGCCTCGGCCCTGGAAAGCGGTCATATCGGAGGCGCTGCGCTCGACGTCTTCGAAGTTGAGCCGCTGAATTCGAACAGTCCGATACTGAGCGCCCCAAACGTTGCGTTGAGCCCGCACATGGCCTGGTACTCGACATCCTCTGCGCGCCGATTGTCAATGTGGACGGCCGACGACATCGTCAAGTACTTGGATGGTGCCCACGATATCTCCGGCCATGTCGTCAATCTGCAGTCCAGAGCCGGCGATCGAACCTGAGGGTGCTTCCAGTCCAGCCAGGATCCGTTGAGGGGCGGCCGCGCAGCCGACGACGATTGCAGGTCGCAAGGTCACGGGGTCGCTGACTCGTCGATAGCTTGGCGTGTTCGGCAACCCAATGCACCTGCTCGAATGTCAGCATCGCCAAACCATCATCACCTCGTCGCGGTCGTCTCCGGGACCAACGCGCACCGCGTCGGGATGTCGCCCGACAACGGTGTAGCCGAACCGCTCATAGAAAGCCTCAAGATTCATCCCGCCGCGAACTGTGAGTTGTAGTTGCTCCAGCCCCAGGCCGCGGGCCATC
>JACCQS010000042.1 GCA_013814015.1 Geodermatophilaceae bacterium
CGTTGATCCCGACACCGAGGGTGTCCGTGCCGCAGATGACCTTCAGCAGGCCGGCTTGGGCCAGCACCTCCACCAGGCGCCGGTACTTCGGCAGCATCCCCGCGTGGTGTACGCCGATCCCGTGCCGGACCAGCCGGGACAGGGTCTTGCCGAAACCAGCGGTGAACCGGAACGCGCCGATCAGGTCGGCGATCGCGTCTTTCTCCGCGCGGGTGCAGACGTTGATGCTCATCAGCGCTTGAGCGCGTTCGATCGCGCCTGCCTGGCTGAAATGCACGATGTAGATCGGCGCCTGCTGGGTGCTCAGCAGTTCCTCGGTGGTCTCGTGGATGGGCGTGGTCACGTAGTGGTGAAACAGCGGAACCGGCCGGTCGGCCGAGGCGACGACAGCGGTATCCCTGCCGGTACGGCGAACCAGGTCGTCGCGAAATCTACTGACGTCACCGAGGGTCGCCGACATCAGCAGGAATTGGGCACCCGGCAGCTCGAGCAGCGGAACCTGCCATGCCCAGCCGCGTTCCTGATCGGCGTAGAAGTGAAATTCGTCCATGACGACCTGGCCGACGTCGGCCGCCGCGCCCTCCCGCAAGGCGATGTTGGCCAAGATCTCCGCCGTGCAGCAGAGAATCGGGGCATCGGGGTTGACGCTGGCATCACCGGTGGACATGCCGACGTTGTCGGCGCCGAAGACGGCCACCAGAGCGAAGAACTTCTCCGAGACCAGAGCCTTGATCGGAGCGGTGTAGTAGCTGCGTCTGCCCTGCGCCAATGCCGCGAAGTGAGCGCCCATCGCGACCAGGCTCTTTCCCGATCCGGTCGGCGTGGAAAGGATGACGTTGGATCCGCTGACCAACTCGATCAGTGCTTCGGTCTGCGCCGGGTACAGAGCCAATCCCTGGTCATCGCACCAGCCGGAGAACGCCTCGAAAAGTGTGTCCGGATCGGTTGATCCCTGATCAGCGGTTCGCGGTACCCGCTCGAGCAGTGTCATTTCTGATCCGCCTGGCGACTCAGCGCAACGCTCTCGCGCCACCGAACGCGAATGGTCCGTGTGGACTGACCTTGACCGCTGGCACATGCTCGCCGTTCCACTCCGCCGCGCGAATCGCCCGCAGGGCGGTCCGGCGAGTTTCGGTGTCCAACCGGTCGAGAAACAGGACCCCGTCGAGGTGGTCGGTCTCATGCTGTACGCACCGGGCCATCAGCTCGCTACCCTCGATGCTGATCGGCTCGCCGTGCATGTTCATCCCCTTGGCCACGACATGCAGGTGCCGCTTGCAGTCGAAGTACAGGCCGGGGATGGACAGGCAGCCCTCCTCTCCGTCCTGTTCCTCGTCGCCGATCAGGTCGACGACCGGATTGATCAGATGGCCGATCTCGTCGTCGACGTGATAGCTGAACACGCGCAGGCTGACGCCCAGTTGCGGCGCGGCGAGACCCGCCCCGGCTGCGTCGAGCATCGTGTCGGTGAGGTCCTTGACCAGCCGGCGCAGTTCCTTGTCGTAGCTGGTCACCGGGTCCGCGGGCGTACGCAGTACCGGGTCACCGAAGAGCCGGATCGGGGTCACGCTCACGCGCCGATTGTAAGGACCGGGCAGTGCTGGCGGTGCCTTGCCCACGCAATCAGCCAGCTGCTTGGCCCCGAAAAGGATCGACTGCCGTCAGCCGATGTCGACCGGGTCCAGCTGGACGCGCACGTGCTCGGTCGCCTTGGCAGCCGATCGCAGCGCTTGTCCGGCGTGCAATGCCTTGGCCAGGGCAGCTCCGTCAGCGCGCGATGCTCGAATCAAATAGCGCACCAGAGTCTCGGCTGGTCCCTCGGCACCGGCCGCAACAATCCCACCCTGTGGCCCGGGATATTCGTCGACCACGGGCACCGGCCCGAGCACCTCAGCCGAGGCCGGCAACACCAACGAAGCCAGCAACTGCTCGGCAGCCTGCGCCGTCGCCGTGAGCGTTGCCAGCCGTACGGCCGGCGGAAAGCCGAGTTCGCGTCGTTCGGCCAATTCCCGAGCGGCCAGACCGGCCGGATCCCAGCGGATCAAGGCCTGTACGACCGGATGCCCGCTGTCGGCCATCACGATGACCTGACCACCCTCGCTGGCGGAGCGGACCAAACTCGCCGCGCCCAGCCAGCGACGCATCGTCTCCTCCCCCGCACGCAGATCCGCACGACCGAGCAGCGCCCAGCTGTCCAGCAGCAGCGCCGCGCCGTACCCGCCCTCGGGAATCGGCTCCGCGCCGGGGGTGGCCACAACCAGCGCCGGCCCTTTCCCGACCGAGGCCAGCACCCCCGCAGCAGCCGTTCGGCCGGAGTTGCGGATCGGCACCCCGGGAAAGGCACGGCCGAGTTCCTCCGACGTCCGGCCCGCGCCGGACACCGCCACCCGGAGTCGCCGGGCGCCACACACCGGACAAGCCCACGCCGTGGCAGGTCTGGCACACCAGCGGCAGGAGGCGGCCGCTGACGCCGCGGCCGCCTGACCCAGTGGACCCGCGCAGTGCCGGCAACGGGCCGGGGTACGGCAGCGGTCGCAGGCCAGGCTCGGGACGTACCCACGTCGTGGCACCTGCACCAACACCGGTGCCTGCGCGGCCAAGGTCTCCCGGACCACCCGAAGTGCCAGACTCGGTAATCGTGCAGAGCGAGCAGCCGGGTCGCGGGACTGCTCGACGTCATCGCCGGAGGCCTGGATCCGCGGAGCCGCTCGGCGTACCTCGTCGCGTTCGGCGGCGATCTCGTGCGCCCAACCTGACTCGATGAGCACGTCCGCTTCGGTGCTGCGCGACCAACCGGCGATCAGGGCCGCGCAGTTTTCCAGATGGGCGCGCAACACCAGAACCTCACGCGCATGCGGATAGGGCGCCCGCAGCTCGGCGTGCAGGTCGTCGCCGTCGTCCCAGATCGCGACCAGCCCCAGATCGGCCACCGGAGCGAAGGCCGCCGCTCGGGTACCGATCACGACGCGCACGCTGCCCCGACGTACGGCCAGGAATCGGCGGTAGCGCTCCTCCGGCTTGAGGTCGGCGGTCAGAACGGTATGCGTAGGGCTGCTGCCGGTCCCGGTGAGGTCCGAGAGGGCGGAGTCCAGTCGATCGACATCTCGCGCGTCGGGCAGCACGAGCAGTGCACCACGACCGGCTGCGGTTGCAGTGACTGCGGCCTCGGCCAGCCGCACCGGCCAGTCCTCACCCGGGCGCACGGTCCAGACCGCCCGGGCCGGTCGCCCCTCGGCGACGGCATCCAGGTAGGAACCGCCGTGCGGGTAGCGCCGCCACTGAGATGCGGCTGGTCGCCCGGTTGGCGGGGCAGGCTCGCCGGCCGGCAGCTGTTCCGGTCGCGCCCGACGTGGTGGAACGGCCAGCCGGAGTACGTCGGACAGCGTCCCGGCGTACCGGTCGGCGACCGTACGGGCCAGGCGTGCCACGGCCGGCGAGAGAACGGGCTCGACAGAACTGAGCTTGACCAGGGGCGCCAGTGCGCCGCTGTGATCGGAGGAGGCGACGCGATCGATGACGTAGCCGTCGAGCAGCCGACCGGCGAAGCGCACCCGCACCCGGCAGCCGACGGCGGCCAGCTCCAGGAACTCATCCGGGATCAGGTAGTCGAAGAGCCGGTCAAGGTGGGTCAACGGCGAATCGACGCACACCCGAGCGACCCTCAGATCACCGAACTCAGCTCTGCCGGGGGCGGTCACGGAAGCAGTACACCCGGCGGTTGCGACAGCGAGGGGTGCTAGACGCCGACCGCGGCTCGCAGGGCGTCGATTCGAGGGGTCTGCTCCCAGGAGAAGCTTCCGTCCTCGCGACCGAAGTGACCGTAGGCGGCGGTCTGCCGGTAGATCGGACGAAGCAGGTCCAGGTCGCGGATGATCGCGCCGGGACGCAGATCGAAGACCGAGGTGATGGCCTCCTGCAGGGTGCCGTCGTCGACCTTGCCGGTCCCGAAGGTCTCCACGAACAGGCCCACCGGCGCTGCGGTACCGATGGCGTAGGCCACCTGGACCTCGCAGCGCTGAGCCAGGCCGGCGGCCACGACATGCTTGGCCACCCAGCGCATCGCGTACGCGGCCGAGCGGTCGACCTTGGACGGATCCTTGCCGGAAAAGGCGCCGCCACCGTGCCGGGCCATGCCGCCGTAGGTGTCGACGATGATCTTGCGTCCGGTCAGGCCGGCATCTCCCATCGGGCCACCGATCACGAACTTGCCGGTCGGGTTGACCAGTAGCCGATAGCCGTCGGTCGGCAGCCCGAGCGCGGCGAGTTCGGGCTCGACGACGTGTTCGGCGACGTCGGGGGTGAGCAGGTCCGCGATCGAGATGTCCTCGGCGTGCTGCGAACTCACAACGACGGTGTCAACCCGGACCGGCTTGTCGTCGACGTACTCGACGGTGACCTGGGTCTTGCCATCGGGACGGAGGTAGGGAACGGTGCCGTCCTTGCGGACAGCCGACAGCCGGCGGGCCAGCCGGTGGGCCAACGCGATGGGCAGTGGCATGAGTTCCGGAGTCTCGTCGGAGGCGTAGCCGAACATCAGCCCCTGGTCACCGGCTCCCTGCCGGGCGATGGCGTCCTCCTCGGCGGACTCCCCCGTATGCGTTTCGTGGGCTCGCGGCCCGGTGTCTCCTGACCCGTTGGTCCGCGTTTCATAAGCACGGTCAACACCTTGAGCGATGTCGGGCGACTGGGCGCCGATGGACACGCTCACCCCGCAACTCTCGCCGTCGAAGCCCTTCTTCGAGGAGTCGTACCCGATGTCGAGAATGGTCTGACGGACCAGCTTCGGGATTTCCACGTACGCGGAGGTGGTCACCTCGCCGGCGATGTGTACCAGCCCGGTGGTCACCATGGTCTCCACAGCTACCCGGCTGGCCCGGTCCTGAGCCAGCAGGGCATCCAGGATGGTGTCCGAGATCTGGTCGGCGATCTTGTCCGGATGTCCCTCGGTGACGGACTCGGAGGTGAACAGGCGGCGTGACACGTGAAGTTCTCCCAGCGGCTTGAGGTAGTAGGGGCTTGAGGTGGCGGCTCGACGTGGTGGCGCCGTGACCTCGGCACGCGGCCGCGTCGGGATGGGCCGGGGCTGCCTTGAGGTCGCTGCAGTCTAGCGGGGATCGGATCCTTGATCGGGCAGCCGAGCACTCGCCATGTCCAACAGCCGCGCCGCCAGCAGCGCTTTCGGACCGCGAGCCACGATGGCCTGCTCGCCGTCGGCCGACAGGATCGTTGCTGCGTTGTCCGGCCGGTCGAAGGCGATCTCGGCGCCCACCTCGTTGACCACGAGCAGGTCGACACTCTTCGCGGCGAGCTTGGCTGCCCCGTGGTCGAGCACAGTCCCATTGGCGTCACCGGTCTCGGCCGCGAAACCGACGATGACCTGCCCCGGATGACGGTCGGCTACCAGTTCGCGCAGGATGTCCGGATTCCGGGTCAGGGCGACCGGCTCCGGATCGCTGGATCCCTTCTTGATCTTGCCGTCGCTGACAACCGTAGGGCGGAAGTCGGCCACGGCTGCGGCCATGACCACGATGTCGGCCCGCTTGGCCTCGCGCAGCATCTCGACCCGCAACTGCTCGGCCGTCGACACTGCGATTCGCCTGGCCCCTGCCGGAGCGGGCGCGTCCACGTTGGCAGTAACCAGGGTCACCTCGGCACCGCGTGCGGCGGCGACCCGGGCCAGGGCAAGGCCCTGCTTCCCGCTGGAGCGATTGCCCAGGAACCGGACCGGGTCCACGGGTTCGCGGGTGCCGCCGGCACTGATCAGCACCCGGCGGCCCAGGAGGTCGGGTCGAAGGGCCCCGGGTCCCGCCCGGAGGACGAGTTCGGCGAGATCGGCGATCTCTTCGGGTTCCAGGAGCCGTCCCGGGCCGGTGTCGGCTCCGGTCAACCGCCCGTGGGCGGGTGGAATGACCAGGACGCCACGCTCACGGAGGCTGGCGACGTTGGCCACGGTGGCCGGGTGCTCCCACATCTCGGTATGCATCGCCGGGGCCAGCAGGACCGGGCAGCGGGCCACCAGCATGGTGGCGGCCAGCAGGTCGTCGGCCCTTCCATGGACCGTCCGGGCGAGCAGGTCGGCGGTGGCCGGTGCGACCAGGATCAGGTCGGCTTCCTGCCCGATCCGGACGTGGGCAACCTGGTCGACGTCGTCGAAGACCTCGGTGCTGATCGGAGAATGCGAGAGCGCCTCGAAGGTAGCCGCGCCGACGAAGCGCAGCGCGCTGGCCGTAGGTAGCACCCGGACGTCATGTCCTGCCTCGGTCAGCAGTCGCAGTAAGAATACCGACTTGTACGCCGCGATGCCGCCGGCCACTCCGAGGACGACACGGGCCATAGCGTGCTGTGCTTAGGCTTCGCCCTGCTCATGGACGAGCAGGTTTTCGTTGATCTCGCGCAGCGCGATCGAGAGCGGCTTCTCCTGGGGAGCGGTATCGACAAGGGGTCCCACGTACTCGAGGAGACCCTCACCCAGCTGGCTGTAGTAGGCGTTGATCTGACGGGCGCGCTTGGCCGCGAAGATCACCAGCCCGTACTTGGAGCTGGTCTTTTCCAGTAGTTCGTCGATCGGGGGATTCGTGATGCCTTCGGGAGCGGCGGCGACACCGGACACTGTCGACCAATCTGTTCGGGGTTTCGGAGTGGCACTCGCGGCTGGTGGTTGCCGACGTGAGGTGCCGACGCGCAGAATGCCTCTCCAGACTACCAACTCGAGGAACTTCACGTTTGGCACAAGGACGCCTGGTGCCAAACCATTGGGTTCAAGGGGTCCTTGAGTCCCATGGAATTGGTCGGTCAGAGGATCAGTTTGGCGAGTTCGTCGGCGACCCGGTCCACGTCGTCGTTGACCAGGACGACGTCGAACTCCGCTGCGGCCTCCATCTCCTCACGTGCCTTGGCCAGTCGTCTGGCCACCTGCTCGTCGGAATCCGATCCGCGCCCGTTCAGTCGTCGGACCAGTTCCTCCCAGGTCGGCGGTGCCAGAAAGACCAACTGGGTGTCGCGCAACTCTCGCCGGATCTGTCGCGCCCCGTCGAGGTCGATCTCCAGTAACGCCGGCCGCCCCGAGGCCAACATCTCCTCCACCGGCACTCTGGGTGTGCCGTACCGCCGACCCGTGTAGTCCGCCCATTCCAGCAGTTCTCCGCGGGCGATCAGGTCGTCGAAATCCAGGCCGTCGATGAAGGAATAGGTCTGACCCGGGATCTCCCCCCGGCGCGCTGATCTGGTGGTCACCGACACCGAGACCCAGATCTCGGGGTACGTGCGGCGTACGGCCTGGATGACTGTTCCCTTGCCAACCCCGGAGGGGCCGGACAGAACGGTCAGGCGGCCTGGAGTCTGCCCGGCGGCGCTCACGTACCGGTCTCGGGTACGGGACTCTCAGACTCAGACTCAGACTCAGACCCGAGCCGGGAGGGACGGGAGTTGGTCCGGGCTCGCTGGGCGTGGGCACGGCGCTCGAACTCGGCGACCAGAGCGCGCCGCTGATGGATCCCCAGGCCACCGACCCGTCGATTGGCGGCGATGTCTAGGCGCTCCATGATCTGCGCAGCCCGAGTCTTGCCGACCCCGGGCAGTGCCTCCAGCAGCGCTGAGACTCGCATCTTGGTCACCGTCGCGTCACTGCTTCCCGCAGAGCTGTGCAGGAGTTCGGCCAGTCCCAGCCGGCCGCTGCGGAGCTTGCCCCGAAGCTCGGAGCGGTCCTTGCGGGCGAGAGCCGCCTTGGCCAGCGCGTCGGCGCGCTGCTGCCTGGTCAGAAGAGGAACGGCCACGAAGCGAACTTAGCGAGCCGGTGCCATTCGGTACGACCCCCTGTCCGCCGACGGCGGCATGTCGGGCGGTGTGGAGGACCTAGCAACGGGGTAGGGAGCAGGGACCGGCCACGCACCGTACGCCTGGTCGGTGCTCGGCGCAGTCACTCAGGTGACCGAGCGGGTGGAGTTGCTCACCTACGTCACCTGTCCGACGATGCGATACCACCCGGCCGTCGTGGCGCAGAAGGCGGCGACGCTGGCCGGGCTGGCCGGGAACCGCTTCACCCTGGGGCTCGGGTCCGGCGAGAACCTCAACGAACACGTCATCGGAGCGGGCTGGCCAGCGGTCGCGGTGCGTCAGGAGATGCTCGAGGAGCAGTGACGATCATCCGTCGGCTGCTCGACGGCGAGCAGCTGACCGTGCAAGGGGACTATTTTCGGGTCGATCAAGCCCGGCTCTGGGACCGCCCCGAGCAGCGGGTCGAGATCGGGATCGCCGTCGGTGGTGCGGAAGCTGTTTCCCGATTCGCACCGCTGGGCGATCACCTCATCGCTACCGAGCCCTCCGCCGAACTGGTCTCCGGTTGGAAGGACGCCCGGCGGGGCGCCGGCCATGCGACCTCGCGCGCGATCGGCCAGGTTCCGATCTGCTGGGGGCCGGACAAGCAGGCCGCCGTCGACCGGGCGCACGAGCTGTTCCGTTGGTTCGGCGGCGGCTGGCAGGTCAATGCCGACCTGCCGATGCCGGCCGGATTCGAAGGGGCCAGTCAGTTCGTACGGCCAGCGGACGTGGGCTCGGCCATCGCGTGCGGGCCGGACCTCGATGAGCTGGCCGAGATCGCCCCGGCTTTGCTGGACAAGCTGCGCGCCGCTGCCCCCTCGAACTGATCGCGGAAACTCCATCGACCAGCTGCTGGCCGAGTCTGCACACTGACGACGTGGGCCACGTCGATCTGTCCGGGATCCGATTCGAGTTGCCCGACGGCCGGGTGCTGCTCGACGACGTGTCCTTCCGGGTCGGTGAGGGTGCCAAGGTCGCGTTGGTGGGGGCCAACGGTGCCGGAAAGACGACCCTGCTCAAGATCATCAGCGGCGATCTGGCGCCGCATGCCGGGGCGGTGAGCCGCAGCGGCGGGCTGGCCTACATGCGCCAGATGCTCGAGCCGACAGCGAGTGAGCATCGCAGCGGGCGCCAGCGAGCGAGCGCGGAGGACGGCGCGGCCTGGACGGTGCGCGACCTGCTGCTGTCCGTGGCATCCCCGCGCATCCGTGCCGCGGCGACGGCGGTCGATGCTGCCGAACTCATCCTGATGGAACGCGAGGACGACGCCGTGCAATTGCGCTACGCCCATGCCTTGGCCGAGTTCGGTGACGCAGGCGGTTACGAACTGGAGGTCGACTGGGACGTCTGCACAACGGCCGCGCTGGGCCTGGCTTACGAGCGGGTCAAGTGGCGTGAGATCTCCACCCTGTCAGGCGGCGAGCGCAAGCGGGTGGTCCTGGAAGCGCTGCTGCGCGGGCCGGACGAGGTGTTGCTGCTCGATGAGCCGGACAACTTCCTCGACGTACCGGGAAAGCGGTGGTTGGAAGACCGCATCCGAGCGTCGACCAAGACCATGCTTTTCATCAGTCATGACCGGGAGTTGTTGGCGCGCACGGCGACACGTGTAGTCACCCTGGAGTTGCGGGCGCCGGGAAACTCGACCTGGACGCATCCCGACGGCTTCGAGAGCTATCACCTGGCCCGTACGGCACGCTTCGAGCGCCTGGAAGAACAACGCCGCCGCTGGGACGAGGACCACGCCAAGCTCAAGGCGCTGGTCCTGATGTACAAGCAGAAGGCGGCGTACAACGACGGCATGGCCAGCCGTTACCAGGCGGCACAGACTCGAATTCGGATGTTCGAGGAAGAAGGGCCGCCGGAAACGGTCCCGCGGGAGCAGGCCGTGCGGATGCGGCTGACCGGAGGGCGCACCGCCAAGCGAGCGGTCGTGTGTAGCGACCTGGAGCTGACCGGCCTGATGAACTCTTTCGACCTCGAGGTGTGGTTCGGCGAAAGGATCGCCGTGCTCGGTTCCAACGGTTCGGGCAAGTCGCACTTCTTGCGACTACTCGCTGCCGGTGGTACGGACCCGGACATCGAGCACCAGCCGGTGGGCGACGTTCCGGTGGAGCCGGTGCGGCACACCGGGAATGCCAGACTCGGCGCCCGCGTACGTCCCGGGTGGTTCGTCCAGACCCATGCCCATCCAGAGCTGGCCGGCCGGACCCTCCTGGAAATCCTGCACCGCGGCGACGATCATCGCAGCGGGCTGGCCCGTGACGGGGCGGCGCGCGTGCTGGACCGCTATGAGCTGGCCGGGGCATCGGAGCAGCGTTTCGACTCGTTGTCCGGTGGACAGCAGGCCCGCTTCCAGATCCTGCTGTTGGAGCTGTCCGGCGCGACGCTGCTGCTACTCGACGAGCCGACCGACAACCTTGACGTGCAATCGGCGGAGGCGCTCGAAGAGGGGCTCGCCGCCTTCGAGGGCACCGTCATCGCAGTGACCCACGACCGATGGTTCGCCCGCAGCTTCGATCGGTTCCTGGTCTACGGAGCCGACGGATCGGTCTATGAGTCCCCGGAGCCGGTCTGGGACGAGGGCCGGGTCGCCCGCGCCCGTTGATCCTGATGCCATCATCGGCTGCATGTTCGAGGGATTTGCCGAAGCCCGGGTAGCTGTCGGCGACGGCGTGGAGTTGCGAGTCCGGCACGGCGGTGAGGGTTCACCGGTGGTGCTGTTGCACGGCCATCCGCGTACGCACACGACGTGGTATCAGGTGGCCCCGTTGTTGGTGGCCGCGGGCTACAGCGTGGTGTGTCCGGATCTGCGCGGCTACGGGCAGTCGTCGAAGCCGGCCACCACCGAGGACCGCTCGGCCTACTCCAAGCGGGCGATGGCCGGTGACGTGCTCCGACTGATGCGCCAACTCGGTCACGAGAGCTTCGCTGTCGTCGGCCACGACCGCGGCAGTTACGTCGCGATGCGCCTGGCCCTCGACGCACCACACGTCGTCAGCAAGCTCGCCGTCCTCGACAGCGTGCCGATCGCCGAAGCCCTCGACCGGGCTGATGCCCGCTTTGCCACGGCCTGGTGGCATTGGTTCTTCTTCGCCCAGCCCGACAAACCTGAGCAGGCGATACTGGCCGATCCCGACGCCTGGTACGGCGGCCACCCGGCCGAGATGGGCGCGGAGAACTACGCCGACTACCACCGCGCGATCCACGATCCAGCCACCGTGCACGCCATGCTCGAGGACTACCGGGCCGGCCTCGGTCCAGACCGTGCGGCCGACGAGGCGGATCGCGACGCCGGTCATCGAATCAGCTGCCCGACACTGGTGCTGTGGACCAGCCGCGACGACCTTGCCGACCTGTACGGGGACATCCTCGCAATCTGGAAACCCTGGACTACCGAGCTGACCGGCGGCCCCATCGACAGCGGTCATCATGTCGCCGAGGACGCACCCGACGAACTCGCGGCCCGGCTGGTGGCCTTTTTGTCCGACCGATCCAACACTGCTGAGGATTGATGGCAGGCTTGACACATGACCGAGACGACCGCTCGTACCCTGGTGCTGTCGCGCCATGCCAAGGCTGAACCATCCGCCGCATCCGACCACGAGCGCGAGCTCTCCGCTCAGGGACATCGTGACGCAGCAGCGGTGGGACACTGGCTGGCCGCCGCTGGTCACAGCTTTGGCGCTGTCGTGTGCTCCACCTCGACGCGGACTCGTCAGACCTGGAGCGACATCCATGCGTCCGGGGTCGCTGCCGAAAAGGTCCGGTTTGACGAGCGGCTCTACGACGGCGACCCGGGGACGCTTCTTGAAGTTCTGGCCGAGATCCCCGAGCGCGTTCGCAACCTGCTGGTCGTCGGACACGCACCCACGATCCCCGAGCTTGCCGATCTGCTGGCCGATCCTGAAGCGAGCGACAAAGCGGCCGTCACGGCGCTCCGGTCGTCGTTTCCCTCCGGCTGCGTGGCCGTCCTGACTGTGGAAGAACCGTGGGCGGAGCTAGCACCCGGAAGCGCGACACTGATCGAGGTGACTACACCGCGCGCCTGAGCCCGTGTCAGAGCGCGGCTGCGACATCATCGGCGACCGCCCGTGCGGCTACTCGCAGCGCCGCGACGTCCGGCCCGTGCCGCAGGACCTCGCGCGAGGTGCTCGGCAGCAACACACCGCTGAAGCCGCCGAACAACCGCCGCAGGTGAACGGGCGCACCGCCCTGTGCGCCGAGCCCAGGACTGAGCACCGGGCCGCCCAGCGCGGAGATGTCGACGTCGAGTTGCGCCAGCGTGGCGCCGATCACCGCGCCGACCGACCCGTCGGGGCTCGATTCGGTGTTGATCGAGCCGATCGCGTCGATGATCGTCTGTGCCACGGACGCACCGGCCGGCGCCTGCGCCAGCTGCACCTGAGCCCCTTCGGCGTTGGACGTCCGAGCCAGCACGAACAGCCCCCCGCCGTGGGCCCGGGCAGCCGCCACGGCGGGCGCGAGCGAACCGAAGCCGAGGAACGGACTGACGGTCAACGCGTCCACAGCCAGCGGATGCGCAGGGTCGAGGTAATCGGCGTAGGCGGCCATCGTCGACCCGATGTCCCCGCGCTTGGCGTCCAGCAGGACCAAGGCTCCGCAGTCCCGTGCCGCAGCGACGCAGCGCTCCAGAACAGCTATCCCAGCGCTGCCGTGCCGCTCGAAGAAGGCACTCTGCGGCTTGAGTACGGCGACCCGGTCGGCCAGCGCCTCGACCACGATCGAGGCAAAGCTGTCCAGCCCTCGTGCGTCGTCCGGCAAGCCCCAGGCCTCGATCAACGACGGGTGCGGATCGATCCCGACGCAGAGTGGGCCGCGTCGGCTGACGGTCTCCCGCAGTCGCCGTCCGAAGGGCACCCCGGTCTCGCCCACTCCCCCACCTACCGTCATCGTCACACCGCGGCCCTGCTCATGCCGGGAAGTCAACCGATTGATGGGCAAATCCGACTGCATCGCTCAGCCGCGCGAACCCTTTGCTGGCCAGTGCGTTTGCCAGTTCATGACTTATCCGTTCCGGAGCATTGGGGTCACCGAAGACCGCAGTCCCCACCGACACGGCGCTGGCCCCGGCGAGGATGAACTGCAGTGCGTCGGCCCCGCTGGTGATCCCGCCCATGCCGAGAATGGGGATCTCGCGCATGGCCCGGTGGATCTGCCACACGCAGCGCAATGCCACCGGGCGGATCGCCGGCCCGGACAGCCCTCCGGTCACGGCGGCCAGCGCCGGACGCAGCGTGTCGGTGTCGATGACCAGGCCGAGCAGGGTGTTGATCGCCGAGATACCGTCGGCGCCGCCGTCGACGCAGGCCCGAGCGACCGACGCGATGTCGGTGACATCCGGGGACAATTTCGCATAGACCGGTACCCCGGGATCGGCCGCGCGGACCGCGGCCAGCACTGCCCAGGCAGCCGCCGGATCGCAGGCGAACACCTCGCCTCGCGACTCGACGTTAGGACAGGAGATGTTCACCTCGAGAGCCACCATGCCTCGCGCGCCACGCAATCTGGTCGCCAGTTCGGCGTACTCCTCGACGGCTCCCCCGGCGATACTCACCATTGCCCGGGCGCCTCGTTCGGCCAGCCAGGGCAGGTCCGTTCGGAGCAACTCGTCGATGCCAGGGCCCTGCAGGCCAATGGAATTGAGCATTCCGCTCGGTGTCTCCGACATCCGAGGCGTCGCGCGCCCGGATCGTGCTCGAAGCTGCACCGACTTGGTCACCACGGCACCGAGCGCGGTGAGATCCAGGAAGGGGTCGAGCTCACGACCGGCCGCAGCACATCCGGATGCGGTCAGTACGGGGTTCGGAATCTGCGTGGCCCCCAGATGGGTACGCATGTCTGTACCCATGACGGCCTTCGGCCGTGCATCGGCGCTCGGCGTCATCGGGTCGCTCGCATCGCAGCCGCGCCGTACAGATCGTCGGGCAACCGGCCGATGTCGTCGAAGCGCACCTTGGCGCCCTCGAACACTGGACCGTCCACACACGATCGGAGGAACCTCGACGTCCCGTCATCTCCGATCACCGGCAGCACACAGGTCATGCAGACTCCGATGCCGCAGGCCATCGCTTCCTCGACCGACACATGGCAGATCAGCCCGTAGGCAGCGCTCTGGGCAGCCACCGCGCGCAGCATCGGCATCGGGCCGCAGGCGTAGACCACCGAGGCGCCCGGCAACAACTCGGGCACGACGTCGGTGACCCGGCCGGTACGTCCTGCCGAGCCGTCCTCGGTGGTCACTGCAAGCACCCGGGTCAGTGCGGGGAATTCCGGGACGGCGTAGAGCCGGTCGCCGGTGGCCGCTCCCAGCACCGCGGCCACCGCGTGACCGGCCGCGCAAAGCCGTTGGGCCAACCCGACGAATGGTGCAGCGCCGTACCCGCCTGCGACGAGCAGCGCTGCTCCTCCCGGTGGTGGAGCGGGAAAGGGACGGCCCAGCGGCCCGATCAGATCCAGGACATCCCCGAGTTGCCGGTCGCAGATCCAGCGGGTGCCGGGTCCATGCGTGGCAACGACCACGTTGATGGTGTCGCCGTCGACGCCGCTCAGCGCGAAAGCCCGACGGAGCAACAGTGCCGAGGAGTTCCCGCCCACGCCGAGCGTGATGAACTGGCCCGGTTGGGCATCCACCCCCACACCTGGTGCATGCAACGTGAACTCGCGATAGGCGCCGACCACTCGGACACCGACGACCTTGGCACGAACCTGCACCGGCCGTGGCCGCTTCTCCTTCGGTACGGGCGGCAGCGGGATCGACATCGTTGCAGTCATCCGCTCGTGCGCTTGCGCGAGATCGATGGCTTGAGTGATTCCCCAGGTACGGCTCACGCCGGCCGCCGGAGCGCTGCCTCGGGATCCATCCGACGAGACCGCTGCTGTCGAAGTGAGGCATGCAGGTCTTGCAGGGACCGGACGCCGAGCGTCCCGTTGCGTACAGCCTCGATTCCCTGAACGGCAGCCGCTGCGCCTTGTACCGTTGTGACACAAGGAATTCCGGCGACGACTGCCGCCGTACGGATCTCGTAGCCGTCGATGCGGGTGCCGCCACTGCCCTGCGGGGTATTGATGACCAGGTCGATGTCGCCGGCGAGTATCCGTTCCACGCAATTACCGGGCCCCTCGCTGAATTTGCTGAGCACTTCACAGATCACGCCGTTCCGCCGCAGGACGGCGGCCGTGCCTGACGTGGCGAGCACCTCGAACCCCAGGTCGGCCAAGCGCTTGACCGGGAAGATCGCCGATCGCTTGTCCCGGTTGGCCAGGCTCACAAAGGCCTTGCCACCGGTGGGCAACGACCCGTAGGCCGCCGCCTGGGATTTTGCGAACGCCCTTCCGAAGTCGGTGTCGATACCCATCACCTCCCCGGTGGACTTCATCTCCGGGCCCAGAACGGTATCGACGCCATGGCCCTCGACAGTCCGGAACCGGTGGAAGGGCAGGACCGCTTCCTTGACCGAGATCGGTGCGTCGATCGGCAGGTCCGCGCCGTCACCGTCGGGCAGCAGGCCCTCACCGCGAAGGGTGGCGATGGTGTCTCCGACGGCTATTCGAGCAGCCGCCTTGGCCAACGGGACTGCCGTGGCCTTGGACACGAACGGCACGGTTCGCGACGCCCGCGGATTTGCCTCCAGGACGTAGAGCAGGTCGTCCTTGAGCGCGTACTGAACGTTCAGCAGTCCGCGAACCCCGACTCCGGCTGCGATTGCCTCGGTCGATGCACGGATCCGGGCCAGCTCGGAGGAGCCAAGAGTGATCGGCGGCAGCGCGCACGACGAGTCACCGGAATGGATACCGGCCTCCTCGATGTGTTCCATGACTCCGCCGAGAAAGAGCTCGATCCCGTCGTAGAGGGCGTCGACATCGATCTCCACCGCATCCTCGAGGAATCGGTCGACCAGGACCGGATGTGCCTGGCTCACCTGGGTGCTCTTGGCGATGTAGGCCTCAAGCGCCGCGTCGTCGTACACGATCTCCATCCCACGGCCGCCGAGGACGTAGGAGGGCCGGACGAGCACGGGATAGCCCACTGTCCCGGCGATGGCGCCGGCTTCCTCGTAGGAGGTAGCCATCCCGTGCTTGGGTGCCGGAAGCCCAGCCGAGGCCAGGACCCGCGCGAATGCGCCCCGCTCCTCGGCCAGATGGATGGCCTCCGGGGCGGTGCCCAGGACCGGAACCCCGGCGTCCTTGAGGGGTTGGGCCAGGCCCAACGGAGTCTGCCCGCCCAGGGTGCAGATCACGCCGACCACCGGTCCAGCGCCACGTTCGGCCTCGACGACCTCCATGACGTCCTCGAAGGTGAGCGGTTCGACGTAGAGCCGGTCGGCGGTGTCGTAGTCGGTCGAGACGGTCTCCGGATTGCAGTTCACCATCACCGTCTCGAACCCGGATTCCCGCAGCGCCATCGCGGCGTGCACGCACGAGTAGTCGAATTCGATGCCCTGCCCGATCCGGTTTGGCCCGGATCCGAGGATCAGGACCGCGGGTTTGTCGCGCTGGGCCACCTCTGTCTCCTCGTCGTAGCTGGAGTAGTGGTACGGCGTACTAGCCGCGAACTCCGCGGCACAGGTGTCCACGGTCTTGAAAACCGGCCGGATTCCCAACCGGTGCCGCAGCACCCGTACGCCGGTCTCTCCAGCCAACTCCGGGCGAAGGGCGGCGATCTGGCGGTCGGAACATCCGGCCCGCTTCGCCCGGCGCAGCAACGGTTCGGTTAGCGAGGGTGCGGCCTCGATGTCGAGACGCAGGTCCACCAATGAAGCGATCTGATCGAGAAACCATTGATCGATTCCGGTTGCCTCGAAGACCTGCTCGACGGACGCGCCGGCTCGCAGTGCCCGTTCGACGTCGTAGATCCGCCCGTCGGTGGGCGTCTCGACCTTCTCGAGCAGACCATCGACACTCACGTCGTCGGGGTCTGGGACCGTCCAGAAGCCCGCTTGCGTCGTCTCCATCGAGCGCAGCGCCTTCTGCAGGGCCTCGATAAAGTTGCGGCCCACCGACATCGCCTCCCCGACCGACTTCATCGTCGTGGTCAGTCGGGGGTCGGCGCCGGGGAACTTCTCGAAGGCGAACCGCGGGACCTTCACGACCACGTAGTCCAAGGTGGGCTCGAAGGAAGCCGGCGTCTGTCCGGTGATGTCATTCGGGATCTCGTCGAGGGTGTACCCGATCGCGAGCTTGGCGGCGATCTTGGCGATCGGAAATCCGGTCGCCTTGCTGGCCAGGGCGCTCGATCGCGAGACCCGAGGGTTCATCTCGATGACGACCAAGCGACCGGTCTCCGGATGGATGGCGAACTGGATGTTGCAGCCGCCCGTGTCGACGCCGACTGCGCGCAGAACCTTGATCCCGACGTCGCGAAGATGCTGGTACTCGCGGTCGGTCAGGGTCATCGCTGGTGCCACAGTGATCGAGTCTCCGGTGTGCACGCCCATCGGGTCGAGGTTCTCGATCGAACACACCACGACAACGTTGTCCTTGCGGTCGCGCATCAGTTCGAGCTCGAACTCCTTCCAGCCCAATACACTCTGCTCGATCAGCACCTCGTGGACGGGACTCGCCTCGAGTCCGGCGGTGGCTATCCGGCGCAGCTCTGCCTCGGC
>JACCQS010000343.1 GCA_013814015.1 Geodermatophilaceae bacterium
TCTGAGATGTGCCCCTCGCAGTCGAGGGAGAAGAAGTAGATGCCCAAGCGCTCCTTCGTCGGCCGGGACTCGATCCGGGTCAGGCTGATCCCCCGGATCGCGAACTCGGTCAGCACCTCGAGCAGCGCACCGGTGTGATCGTCGTCGATGAAGGCAGCCACCGAGGTTTTGTCATTGCCGGTACGCGGCGGCGGCGGGGCCGGTCGGGAGACCAGCACGAACCGGGTCACCGCTCCCTGGTGATCGGCGATGTCGTCCCGAACAACGGTGAGGCGGTACCGGGTTCCCGCGATCGGGGATGCCACCGCGGCGTCATATGTCCCTCGCGCCACGCCCTCCGCGGCGGCGGCCGTCGAAGCGGTGGCAATCACCTCGACGCCAGGCAGGATCGACTTCAGCTGGCGCCGGACCTGGGCGTAGGCGTGCGGATGGGTGGCGAAGGTGGCGATCTGCTCGACCGAGGTGCCGGGCCGTACGAGCAGTGGGAGGGCCACCGGGACAAAGACCTCCCGGACGATCACCAGTGGCTCACCGGTGGCCAGCTCGTCCAGGGTGGCCGCAACCGACCCTTCGATGGAGTTCTCCAACGGAACCAGTCCGGCATCGGCCTGCCCTTGGCGCACGGCGTCGAGCACGTCGCTCACCGACGGCAGTGCCTGGCCCACGGATTCGCTCCCGTCAGGGATGGCCGGAAGGCTGCGCAGCGCAACCTCGGCGAAGGTGCCCTCCGGACCCAGAAAGGCGAAACGAGTTGGCGGCACTCCAGGCATGGGCGGGAGCCTAATCCGGTGCTCGTCGCCGCCCGATGAGGGAAGTTTGCAACGCGCGAGCGCTCGGATTCTTATCGGGACCGCCGGCCACGTGCGCAACGAACCCGCAGCCCTGGCTAGAAATGTGGCGATAGGTACGCAGCAGGGTGCCCCTGAGTCGGTCGTAGATACTTCCTGGCGTGATCGGATGGCTTGACCTCACCGCCGGAGCGAGCGGCGACATGCTGCTCGGCGCCCTGGTCGACGCCGGGGCAGCGATGTCGGTCATGCAGGAGGCGGTGGACGCGATCGGCGTCGAGCCGGTGCACCTCAGCGTGTCCTCGACCACCCGACAGGGGCTGGCCGCGACCAAGGTCGACGTGAAAGCTCCGCGCTCCACCGTCACCCGGACCTGGGCGAACATCCGCGCACAGTTGGAAGCAGCACCGCTGGCCGAGGAAATCCGCCGCAGCGCGCTCGACGCCTTCTCCCGGCTGGCCGGCGCCGAGGCTGCCGTCCACCGGACCACGCCCGAGCAGGTGCACTTCCATGAGGTCGGTGGCCTGGACGCGATCGCCGACGTAGTCGGAGTGTGTGCGGGCCTGCACTCGCTTGGCCTCACCGAGCTCTCCGCCGGACCGGTCTCACTCGGCAGTGGGATGAGCCGCGGCGAACATGGCTTCGTCCCGATCCCCGGACCGGCTGTGCTGCAACTTCTCTCGGACGTGAATGCGCCAGTCTGGTCGGGGCCCGCGCACCATGAGATGTGTACGCCCACCGGGGCCGCTCTGCTGGCAGCCACCGTCACCCGGTGGCAGGAGATGCCACTGATGCGGGTACGCACGGTCGGCCACGGAGCCGGCAGCCGTGAGATCGACGAAGTCGCCAACGTCGTCCGGCTCATCGTGGGCGAGCCTGTAGGCCAGCCGGAAACGGGTACGGCGGTGCTGTTGGAGTCCAATGTGGACGATATGGACGCTCGGCTGTGGCCCGACGTCCTGGCCGGGTTGCTCACCGCCGGCGCCTCGGATGCGTGGCTCACGCCCATCCTGATGAAGAAGGGCCGCCCGGCGTACACCCTGCATGCCCTGTGTGCGCCGAAGGCAGAGGCCGAGGTACGGACGCAGATCTTCGCTCGGACCTCGACCATCGGCCTGCGCCGGATTCCGGTGGGGAAGTACGCCCTGGACCGGGAGCAGGCCGGCGTCCGGATCCAGGGTGAGCAGATCGGGGTGAAACTGGCCCGCGACGACGGCCGGGTGGTCAACGTGAGCGTCGAATTCGACGATGTCGCCCGCGTCGCTGCCGTCCTCGGCCTGCCCGTGAAGGAGGTGCTGCGCGCCGCGACCGCAGAGGCGCACCGGCGCTTCTCCATCGGCGCGCGGGGGCCCACCAGCGGATGATCTTCTCCGTCGCTCTCACCGCGTTCGTATTGGTTGCACCGGTCGAGTTGCCCGACAAGACCATGTTCGCAACGCTGGTGCTGGCCAGCCGGTTTCGCCCATGGCCGGTCTTGACTGGTGTCGGCGCCGCCTTCGCTCTGCAAACCGCGATCGCAGTCGCAGCGGGATCGCTGCTCTCGCTGCTGCCCCGCGAGTGGGTGGCAGTAGGAGTCGCCCTGCTCTTCGCCGGCGGGGCGGTGCTGCTCTGGCGATCGGCCGACGAGACGGGTGACGAGCCGGACGGCGATACAGCCGGCGGCGGATCGCAGAAGGACAGGGACTGGCCGGCCTGGCGGATCGCGCTGGCCTCGTTCGGCATCACCTTTCTTGCCGAGTTGGGCGATCTTTCCCAACTGGCCACTGCCGGGCTGGCGGCCCGGTACGAAGCTCCGCTGTCGGTATTTGTCGGGTCCTTCGCCGCGCTGTTGCTGATCGCGTCGCTGGCCGTCATAACCGGAGCCACACTGGTCGCGCGGTTGCGGGTCCGGCTGGTCCACCGTACGGCCGCGGTCCTGTTCGCTGCGTTCGCCGTGCTTGCCGCCTACGAGGCAGTCAGCGATTTCACTTCCTAGCGCAAGCCGGGCCCGGACAGCCCCGATCACTAGTCTCGCCTCCGTGGGCGCCGAGACCTCGCAATCCCTGGAGCGGGGCCTGCGCCTGCTTCGGCTACTCGCCGACGCGCCATCCCCGATGACCGTAACCGCGCTGGCCGACGCC
>JACCQS010000346.1 GCA_013814015.1 Geodermatophilaceae bacterium
GCGCTCGTCGAGGACTTCATGGTCTTCGCGACGGGACAGAACTGTCCATAGCCGGCCATCGATGTTCGTCCTTCCGCAGCTCCGGGGTGAGGCTACGCCCGGGCCGGTGACTACGCAGGTACAGATCGTGTACCGGTTCGCTACAGATTCCGTACTGGGCGAGGGCAGGGCTCTCCTGCACCCTCGGGTGTGGATTTCCACCGAGACGAGAGGAACCCAACATGTCGACAGTCACGACGGCACCGGCACCGGCACAGACAGAGACCGGACCGACCCCGCAGGCCCAGGCGGGCATCCTGCTGAACCACGTCGCTGGATACATGGCCGTGCGCACCGTGGAGATGGGGCTGCGCGCCGGATTGGTCGGCGCGATCGCAGCGAGGCCGGGAAGTACGCCGGACGACCTTGCCGACCTGCTCGACTTGGATCAGTTATATGTCTCGGTGTGGTGCCGAGCCGCGTTCGCGGCTGGCGCGCTCGAGCGAGTGGACGCTGGCTACCGGATGGCGCCACACATGGACACGCTGCTGTTCGACGATTCCTCGCCGGCCTACGCCGGCGGCCTGTTCCCGCTGGTTCGTCAGCCAGAGATGTTCGGCCGCTTCGACGAGAGCTTGCACTCCGGCGAGCGACTGTGGTGGGACGACACCAGCGCGAACTGGATCGCCGGGGTCGCCGCGACCGGCCGACCTTCTACACCCGACTCGTACCCGGTGGCCTGGACAAGATCGCCGGTCTTGCCGACCGCCTGCTCGATGGTTGCCGGGTCGTGGACACGGCCTGTGGTGCAGGCGCAGGCGTCATCCGGCTGGCTCAGAGATACCCGAACTGTCAGGTCATGGGAGTTGACGGGGATCAACACTCCATCAACCAGGCTCAGGTGGCCGTTCGGACGGCCGGAGTCGAGGATCGGGTCAGCCTGGCCTGTGTCCCGCTGGAGGAGATGGTGCTCGACCAGCCGGCGACGGTCGTGATCAACAACATCTCGATGCACGAGTGCCGCGACATCGAGCGCGTCACTCAGAACGTCACCGCGGCCCTCGAACCCGGCGGCTGGTTCGTGATCTCCGACTTCCCGTTCCCGAACACCGATGAGGGTCTTCGTAGCGTTCCCGGCCGGATCATGTGCGGTATCCAGTTCTTCGAGGCCCAGATCGACGACCAACTGCTGCCCAGGGCTGCCTACGACGAGCTCCTGATCCGGCACGGGTTCACCGACCTGGACTCCTTCACGCTGAGCCCGGTGCACGCCGTCACGCACGCCCGGCGGCCGGCCTGACCGAAACGGGCAGCGACGTCGGGCTGTCGACTGAACCGTGTGCAGCTCTGCTGGGCGCACTGGGACTACAGACGGCTCAGTCAACGCGACCTCACGACGCCTGGAAGACGACGTCCATGTGCCACTCGAGTGCCTCGCGGTCGGGTCGATCCAAGGTTCGAGCCGGAAGGACTGTCAACGGCTCTCCTTGACGGCGGTAGAGGCTCTCGCCATTGTCGAATTCCGATCGCAGACGCGGACTGACGTGGATGCGCCGGTCCGGTCCGACACCGAGATAACCGCGATCAAACAGCGTGTGTACATCGGACCGCAGAAGCAAGCCCAGCCGACCGACAGCAGCTGACTCAACGCCGCTTCGATGTAGGAGCCACTGGCCTTTTCGAGGTCGTAAGTCTTGCCGGTGACGACGTTGGCGGCAAAGTCCGGCGGAGCCTCCAGAGGGATGTCGGTGAAGTTCACTTCGCGCAAACAGGATGCAGCCGATCTTGGGATCCTCTCCGACCTCAAGCGGCGCGCGACGGTAGTGACCGATCGCGGCGCGCAGCTCAGCAAGACTCGCTACGCCGTTGGCCTCTCCGAAGATGTCCCACGCCTCGCTGAGGCGTAAGGAAACGGGATCGCTCAGCAGCCCGCCACCCACCAACTTGTTGTCCGGATGATGCGTCTTGAACAGAAATGGCTCCCCCGAGGAGATGGCACGGAAGCCGAGACCGCTCGGGCGCCAAAAGTTGACCTCTGAGAGTTCGGGTCGCGCGCGGAGAAACTCACACCACCGGCGATCCGTGACGCCGACGAAGGCCCGCACCACGTGAGCGTAAAGCCGAAGGGATTCCAAGCGGTGCAATGGCCGTCGTCTAGTTTGACTGGTTCAGTGGCCGCTGCTTCCTGGGCTGGCGTGCCAGAGCTTGCGAGGTGCGGTCTTGGTGTCCTCTCCCGGCGGCTTCAGGTCGGAGTACGGCGACATCCGGAAGCCGGTGGGGTGCACCAGTACCGGCCTGGCCATGACCGGTCGTGCCGAACGCGCGTCGGCAGCTCCGTGGAGGGCCTGCTCGGAGAAGTCGGGTGGGCCGGCGGAGCCTGACCGACTACCTGGCTGGGGTGAGGCAGCCGTCTGGGCCATCAGATCGGCCACTGCGTCGATGCCATCTGAGTTCCACGCCTCGTACAGCGTCGGCAGCTCCCATGCACCGGTCGCCCGCAACGAGATCCCGCGTGGCCCGGTCCGGCGTATCTCGCCGCGGATGACGAGCAGCCAGGAGTGGAAGACCGTTGCGGCATAAGCCCCTTGGGCATCTTCGAAGAAGGTCGCATCCGCACAGCCCGTACCATCGTCGAGGGTCACGAAGACCACCCGGCGTCCCGAGCGCACCGGTGGGGTCTGGGTGGCCACCTTGACCCCGGCAACCAGGACCTCAGATTTGCTTCGGGTGCCGAGCAGGTCCTTGGCTCGAACCATTCCCAGCGACCCGAACAGCGGAGCGTAGAAGTCCACGACATGCCGGCTGGCATCCAGGCCCAGCACCTCCAATTCCGCGCTGACCCGCTCGGCGTCGGTCATCTCCGGTAGCCCGCCCGCCGATCCGACCAGCTCCCGGTCACCTGGCGTGGGAAAGTCGAAGATCAGCTGAGTGCCCGATGACTGCGCCGATCGCCTCCGTCCTCTCGGAGTGAGCGTCCCGGTGGCCTTTCTGGCGCTGCGCGCCCATTCATCGAGGTCTTTGGTCTGCAGCAGCAGGTCGCGCCGGTTCACCGTTCCACGCCGGCGAGCTGGGCTGAGGCTGCCGATTCGGTACATCGAGTCGAATCCTCCGGCCACGATCAGCCGCTCCACGATCGGGCGGGACGCGCCCGCCCGATGGAAGAAGTCCGAGAGCGAGGCGTACGGCCGACCGGCCACGATGCCGGCCACCTCCGCATCGTTGATGCCCTTCACGTCGGCCAGGGACAGCCGGATGCCGTACCGGGTCGGGTCGGGTATTCCCACCGGCAGCCACCCCGGTGCGACCCAGGTGGGCTCGGCCCCAGTGAAGCTAGAGGATTCAGTGGACTCAGCTATCGGCTCGACCCGGTAGACGCCGTCGGAGATGTTGACGTCCAGGCCAAGGACCGGGATGCCGAAGTTGCGGGCGTCATCGAGGATCAACCGCTTGGGGTACATCCCCGGATCGTGGGTCAACACCCCGGCGACGAACGCCGCGGTGTGATGCGCCTTGAGCCAGGCGGACTGGTAGGTCGGCAGCGCGAAAGCGGCGGCGTGGGCTTTGCAGAACCCGAACGAGCCGAAGGCGGCCAGTACCTCCCAGATCCGTTCGGCATCCGGTAGCGAGTAGCCGTTCTTGAGTGCGATCGGCATGAACCAGGCATGCACCTCCGGGTGACCGTCCTTGTGCCCCAATGCTCGCCGGACCTCGTCCGCCTCGGCCAGGGTGACCCCGGTGACCGTGTGCACGATCTCGAGAACCTGCTCGTGGAAGACCACGACGCCACCGGTCTGCTCCAGGGAGTACCGCAGGCTCTCGTGCAGGTAGGCCGGCTCGGCCCAGCCCTGCCGGGCCATCAGGAACGGGGTGACCATGTCGCTCTTGACCGGCCCGGGCCGGAACAACGAGATGTCGATGATGATGTCCTCGAAGCTCTCCGGAGCGAACTTGCCGACCAACTCGCGCTGGCCCGGCGACTCGATCTGGAACATTCCCAGCGTGCGGGTGGACTGGATGAGCTCGTAGGTCGTGGGGTCATCCCGCGGAATGGCGTCGATGTCCACCTCGGCACCCTCGACCCGCCGGACCTCGTCGATCGCGTGCGCAATCGCCGACTGCATCCGGATGCCCAACAGGTCGAGCTTGAGCAGGCCGAGTTCCTCGACGTCGTCCTTGTCGAACTGGCTCATCGGGTAACCGAGGAAGCTGCGTTCGACCGGAGTCCGATCGAGCAGGCTCCGGTCGGACAGCAGCACCCCGCACGGATGCAGGGCGATGTGCCGGGGCAACCCGTCGAGGCTCTCGACGAGATCGAAGAGCAACTCGAGCTTGGCCTGTCCGATCCCGCTGGCTCGCAACTCCGGGAGGTCGCGCAGCGCTGCCCTCGCCTGGTTGGCGCGGATGTGCGGGAAAGCCTTGGCCAGCGTGTCGATCTCGCCCAGCGGCATCCCGAGTGCGGCACCGACATCGCGGATGGCGTGGCGGACCCGATAGGTGTCCATCATGGATACGCAACTGACCCGGTCGTCGCCGTACCGAGCGATCACCGCGTCGTAGACCTCCATCCGGCGTGCGGACTCCACGTCGATATCGATGTCGGGCAACGCTTTTCGCAGCGGGGACAGAAACCGCTCCATGAGCAGCCGATAGCGGATCGGATCGACATCGGAGATCCCGAGCAGGTACGTGACCAGACTCCCCGCTCCTGAGCCGCGGGCGGCCGCGCGTACCCCCATCGAGCGGATCAGGTCGGCGACGTCGGCGACGGTCAGGAAGTACGACGGAAAGCCCATCTTCCCGATCACCGCCAGTTCGTCGGTCAGGCGCTGGCGTACGGCGTCGGTGACGGTCATCCCGCGCCGGCCGAAGCCCGCCTCGCAGCGCTGGGAGAGCACCTCTTCGTCACGCAACCCGGCCTCGCCCGGAGTGCGGACGACGTCGAGTTCCGGGAAGTGCACGGTGCCCAGGCCCAGGTCACGCCGCGGGTCGACCGCACACTGCTCGGCCAGCCGGGCGGTCGCGGTGAGCAGCCGGGTGCCGATCTCGTCGTCGGCGAGGTCAGCAGCGATCTCGGCCATCTCCTTGCCGGACTTGAGATATCCCTCGGCGCTGCGCCGGTCGAGGTGGCGCAGGTCGAGCGGGACCAGACGCCGACTGGCATCCAGGACATCCGCGGTAGGGGCATCGAACGGGTCGACGTAGCGGACCGCGTTGGTGAGCACCATCGGCGCGCCGGTACGCAGACCGAACCGGAGCATCGATTCCGCGCGGGACCGATCACCCTGAGCCCGATGGTGGACGACCTCGAGATAGACCTGCTGGGTGCCCAGGCGGTCCCGCCAGGCCGCGAGTTCGGCCTCGGCAAGATCGGGCCGGCGACCGGCCAGCGCCCGACCCACCGTCGAGTCCGGGCCGAGCAGAGCAACCAGGGCACCGTCGCCGGCATGCTCGGCCACCAGATCCCGGCTACTGACCGGCATCCCCCGCTCCCCGGCCAGATGAGTGGCACTGGTCAGCCGGCACA
>JACCQS010000397.1 GCA_013814015.1 Geodermatophilaceae bacterium
ACTCCATCGCGCCGACACCCAGGATCGCCCCCTGCCCAGCCATCAAGCGTGGTACCGAATGGTTGGTCCCGAGAGTGCCCGGGTTCGTGAGACTGATCGTGGTCCCGGCGAAGTCGTCGGCGGTGAGTTTGCCCGACCGGGCCCGCTTGATGATCTCCTCGTAGGCCGACCAGAATTCGGCGAAGTCCATCTCCTCGCAGCCCTTGACCGAGGCCACGACCAGCTGCCGGCTCCCGTCGTCCTTGTGCAGGTCGATGGCCAGCCCGAGGTTCACGTGCTGGGGGGTGATCAGCGCCGGCTTGCCCTCGACCTGGCCGAAGGCGGTGTTCATCTCCGGGTAGGACTTGAGCGCCTTGATCAGCGCGTAACCGATCAGGTGGGTGAAGGAGACCTTTCCGCCGCGGGAACGCCGCAGGTGGTTGTTGATGACGATCCGGTTGTCGGCGATCAGCTTTGCCGGTACGGCTCGCACGCTGGTGGCCGTAGGGACCTCCAGCGAGCTCTCCATGTTCGCCACAACCCGTGCCGCTGCTCCGCGTAACTTCATCGACGTGGCGCCGTCCGGCGATCTGGGCGCCGGAGAGTTGCTCTTGGCGCGGTCCCGGGCCAGCGGAGCGGGCTTGGGCTGCTCGGGGTTGCCTCCGGGTGCTGGCGGTCCTGCCGACGCGGGTGGCGTGACTGCCGCCTGGTCAGGCTGCTTGGCGGGCGGTGTCCGTTGGGCTGGAGGTGGTGCGGGCGAGGCCGGAGCTGCCGCCGCTGGCGGGGCGGACGCGGCCGGAGCTGGAGGCGCGGACGAGGCCGGGGCGCCAACCTGGGGGGTGACCGGGGAGGACGGTGCGGCGCCGTTGCCATGTCCGCTGGAACTGGGCTTCGCGGCATCGTTGGTGCTCGGAGAGCCGCTCCCGGTCGGGGAGTAGTCGGCGAAGAACTCATGCCACGCCTCGTCGACGCTGTCCGGGGCGGAGACGTATTGCTGGTACATCTCCTCGACGAGCCACTCGTTGGGGCCGAAAGCTGCCATGTCGTGCTGGGTGGACAAGGGTCGCCTCGCCTCGCCTCTCGTCGAGTCGTTGCGGCCCTGACGTCATCGACCGCCGAGAGTCGAGGCTACGCGCATCAGGTGCGCCCTGGGGTGTGGCCCAGCCGGTCGTCGCTGATCAGGATGTCGAAGGTCAACAGATCGTCGTAGCTGCCATTTCCGAGCAGTTCGGCCTGTCGCTCCCGGCCGACCTCGGTGAAGCCGGTACGTCGGGCGACGTGCGCACTGGCAGCGTTGCCTGCTGCCGCCAGCAGCTGAAGGCGACGCAGGCCGAGTCCGCCGTCCGACGTCGGGGTCAGCGCGTGGTCGACCGCCAGTCCGACGGCTTCGGTCATCATTCCGCGGCCGCGGGCATCCGGATGCGTCCAGAAACCGATCTCACCGGAGTTGGGATCGTCGCCGTCGAGATCGAAGATGGAGAGATTGGCCATCAGCACGTCGGTCTTCGGATCGGCGATGCACCACGCAACTCGGTGACCCCCGGATTCTCCGACCGGCATGGTGTCGAGGTAACCGCGCGCGCTTTTCTCGGTGTACGGCGAGGGCAGCGTAGACAGCCAGTGCCTACTCCGCGCATCCGAGCAGGCCTCGACAATCCTCGAGATGTCGGCCTCGGTGTGCGGCCGCAGGACGACCCGCTCACCACGCAGGACGGCCGGTGTCAGCCACTGCGTGCGCGGACGGAGTTCGTCGCCGGAAACCACCACGGCCAACCAGGCATCGGCCAGCGAAGCCCTGCCGAGCTGGGGTCCCAGTTGCCGGGGCAACGTGCCGTGAAAAGTGAAGCCCGTGGCCCAGGCGACCCGGCGGGACGCGACATTGCCGACCCGCGCCAGCCAGGTGACTGACTCCAGTCCACCGTCGCTGAAGCCCCAGGTCAGGGCCAGCCGCACAGCTCCGGCCATGACTCCGTGACCGCGAGCCCACGGGTGCAGGGCGAAGCCGAGAGACCCGGCCGGGCCGCCGCGGAGATCTACATTGCCGGCATAGCGCATGAG
>JACCQS010000414.1 GCA_013814015.1 Geodermatophilaceae bacterium
CAGCCGTCCCGGAAGCCGACGAACTCATGTCCGTAGGTCTCCACGCCCTTACGAACGACTGCCCGGATCACGGCGTTGAGCCCCGGGCAGTCGCCTCCCCCGGTGAGCACTCCGATCCGCATGAACAAAGACTAGGGCCCCGTCTGCAACGCCTGCATGACCCGCCAGCGAGCGAGATTGTGCCGGGCGTCAGCCAGCGCACTGTGGGCATCGGCACCGGCGGCCGGAAGCTCCGGCTTGCCCATGTCGGCCCAGCGTTGGCGCAGTTCGCAGGTGAACCGCGGGATCGCACGAGGCAGTTCGGTCATCGGGCCCCACAGCTGAGCCAGGGCCACGTGGTCGTAGGAGGCAAACCACGCCCAGAGTTCGACCTCCTCGCCTGGACCGGTGAGAAAGGACAACAGGTCCTCGCGGATCCGATGACGAGACCGCCATGCCGGGTCGGCCGGCGAAGGTAGCTGGTCGAGAACGTTGCGCCGCACCCACGGGATCGCCTTGGCGGGGTCGAATTCAGTTGATACAGCGTAGAATTCGCGGCCCGCCTCGTCGACCACGCCTACCGAGACCAGGTCGATGGTGTGACCGTCCTCGATGAATTCGGTGTCGTAGAAGAACCTGCGCACCCGCCGAACGTTGCCATACCACCAGCGCCGGGTCATATCCTCGAAGGGAAGCCCGAGCACCCAGGAGGAACGCGTCGACACCGGGTCGCTGACTACAACGCCGACAGCGCCCCCGGCCACGGACACGACGACCACAGCCGATATCACCGACTCGGCCGAATACCAGGAAGCCGAGGCGGAGGTGGATCGGCAGCTCGACGCGGGCGAACTAGGCCCGGCGGCCGAGCCATGTCCAGGGTGGCGGTCCCCTTGCGGCCCGAGCGGGAGGACTATCCGCCCAGCCGGTACGACCGCAGCTGAGACCTGACCGATCGACGTCCGCGCCGCGAGGCGATAGGGGCTCAGCCGGCCAGCGTGGCCGGGACCCGCTCGGCAGCCTCGAACGGACTCGGCTTGAGCATCGCGACGACCTCGTCGGGACTGCGCCCGGTCTTGTCCATCCCAGCCTTGACCTTCGCCGCGTAGAGATCGACGTACTGCTGGCCCGAGAGCAGCATCAGTTCGTACATCACCTCGTCGGTCATGGACCGCTCGACGAACCGGTCTCCGGACAGGCCGTCGTAGCGGGAGAAGTCCAGTGGCACCCCGATCCGGATCCGTACCTTGTGGATGCGTGGGATCTTCTTCCCGATGGGCTGGATCTTCTCGGTGTCGATCATGACCACCGGAATCACCACCGCACCGGATTCCAGCACCATCCGCGCCAAGCCGGTCTTACCACGGTAGAGCCGGGCGTCGGGCGAACGCGTGCCCTCGGGGTAGATACCGAGCAGCTTGCCCTCCCCGAGGATGCGAATGCCCGTTTCCAGCGCGTCTTTGGCCGCCGTACCACTCGTCCGGTCGATCGGGACCATGCCGGCGCCACGGAAGAACCACCGGCTGAGAAGTCCCTTGAGACCCTTGCCGGTGAAGTACTCGGACTTTGCCAGGAACGTCACCCGTCGGGGGACCATGAGTGGCAGGAAGATCGAATCGGAGAAGGAGAGATGGTTGCTGGCCAGGATCGCCGGTCCCTTGCTCGGGATGTTTTCCAGACCCTGTACGTCGGGGCGAAAGAGCAGCTGCAGAATTGGGCCTACCAGCACGAACTTCAGTACCCAGTAGAACACCTCACCACCTGACCCTTCGGGTGCCAGACTAGGGACGATTCGGTCATTGTCACAACGCAGTCACGACGCAGCCACCCAGGAGGAAGACCTATGCCGGTGCTGGCTGGTGCGCAACCTTTCACCTTCGACGGCGGCCCGATCGGGATCCTGCTGATCCACGGGTTCACCGGCACGCCGCAGAGCCTGCGCCCCTGGGGTGAGCATCTGACCGGACACGGGTTCAGCATCAGCTGCCCGCGACTGCCTGGCCACGGCACTGTGCTCGCGGACATGAACGCCACTCGCTGGCCGGACTGGTACGCCGCGGTCGAGCGGGCATTCGAGGACTTGCACGGCCGCTGTACGGAGGTCTTCGCCGCTGGCCTGTCGATGGGCGGCACACTGGCGCTCCGACTTGCCGAGCAGCACGGCGAAAGGTTGTCCGGACTGGTCCTGGTCAATCCCTCGCTGGGCACCGAGCGCAAGGACCTGGCCCTGCTCAAGATCCTGGCCAAGCTGCTGCCGTCCTGGAAAGGCGTGTCAAACGACATCAAGAAGGCCGGCGCAAGGGAGCTGGCCTATCCGCGGATTCCGCTCAAGGCCGCGGTGTCGTTGCAGAACCTATGGGCCACCACCGCTGGCGATCTGGCCAAGGTCGACGTACCCATCCTGACTTTCCGGAGCACCGAGGACCACGTCGTCGAGCCTCTGTCCGGCCGGCTGCTGCTCGACGGTGTGCGCTCCACCGACGTCACCGAGAAGCTGCTGCACGACAGCTATCATGTCGCCACCCTCGACAACGATGCCGACCAAATCTTTGCCGACAGCGCCGCATGGATCCTGGATCATGCAGGCGTGCAGAGGCCGACGTGACGACACCACGTCGACGCGGCCGGCGCGACAACGGATTGGACGCACCCGCGTTCCGGGCGTTGCGCGATGTCGATCCGCGCGTCGGTGAACACCTGCTCGACGTCCTGCGCGACGGGGGGGTCGCTGCCTATCTCGATCCCACTTCCGACGTGGACGCAGTCACCCGCAGCATCGCGCTGCCCAGTCCGCCCAGTGACCGGCTCTACGTCGACCGAAGTCAGACCGCGGAGGCGAACGCCCTCATCCTGGAGTACGACCTCGACTCCGACGAGTCCGACGCCGGGCACTGTGCTGGACGGGCTGCATCCGGCATGGGCCCGAAGAGCTCGTCGGGCACCGGAGCTGGCTCGGCCCAGTCCAACCCGCCCTCCAGCGTCGAGGAAGCACAGTGGCGTGAACTGATCGCTGCCTACGAGGCGGACCACGGCCGGCTCGGCGATACGCTGACCGACGACTTCGACGCGACGGCGCAGCAGCGCGCGGCAGAGTGGGAGGCGGCCGGACGGGCAGCGGTCGAAGCCGAAGAGGCCGCGCAGGAGGAGCACTACGAACCTCCGCCACCACCGCCGCTTCCGGTTCTGTCCAGGGCCGCGGCCTACGCCCTCATCCTGCTGGCCGGCGGAGCGCTGCTGCTGGTCGCCCCGGGCTTACTGGGGTTGAGCGGAGAGCTCGGCTTCGTCATCGGCGTGCTCGGCGTCGCTAGCGGCGTCGGGATGCTGGTGTGGCGGATGCGCGAGGGGCCGCAGTTCGAGGATCCCGACGACGGCGCGATCGTCTAGCGGCCCTAATCTGCACGCTGTGCCCTACTCCGAGATCGTCACCGTCACTGGACACCTGATGGACACCGGTGCGCTGGCGCGCATTCTGGACGACGTCCTCGAGTACGGCGGTGACTACCGGATCGATTCCCTGGATCTGGGGCGGCAGCACAAGGACACCTCGACAGCGCACATCGCGATCAGCAGCGACGACGAGGAACTGCTGGCTCGCATCCTCATGCGGCTGCAGGTGCACGGGGCCAATCAGGTCGACCCTGGTCTGGCGCTGCTCCGGCCGGCCCCGGGCGACGGCGTGTTTCCCGACGACTTCTACTCGACGACGAATCTCAACACCCAGGTCCGCCTCGACGATCGTTGGGTGGACGTCGAGCGACCGGAGATGGACTGCGGGCTGGTCGTCACGGCGGGGCGGGTACGTACCGTTCCGGTTTCCGACGTTGGCGCCGGCGACGACATCGTGTGCGGGGCGTCCGGCGTCCGGGTGATCATGCCGCCGGCGCAGGCCAAGAGCGCCGACGACTTCGGTTTCATGTCCTCCGCGGTCTCCAGCGAGAAACCGCAGGCGCTGCTGGTCCGCCAGATCGCCGAACAGATGCGCGAAGTCAAGGCGGCGGGTAAACGAATCCTCTGGGTCGGCGGCCCGGCGATCGTGCACACCGGTGCCGCCCCCGCGATGGTGAAGCTGGTCGAGGCGGGCTTCGTGGATGTGCTCTTCGCCGGGAACGCCCTGGCCACACACGACATCGAGTCCGCGATCTTCGGTACCTCCCTCGGGGTCGACCTCAGCAAGGGCTCCGGCGTACCGCACGGGCACGAACATCACATTCGGGCGATCAACACGATCCGACGGGCCGGATCGATCGCCGCCGCGGTCGAGCAAGGGATCCTGACCGGCGGCGTGATGCACGCAATGGTGAAGGCGGACAAGGCGTTTGTGCTGGTCGGCTCGGTGCGTGACGACGGGCCGCTACCCGATGTCTACACCGACGTGATCGAGGGCCAGCGGGCGATGCGGGCCGAGTTGCCCAATGTGGGATTCGCCATCATGGTGGCCACGATGTTGCACTCGATCGCCACCGGGAATCTGCTTCCCGCGTCGATCCCGCTGGTCAGCGTCGACATCAATCCGGCCACGGTCACCAAG
>JACCQS010000426.1 GCA_013814015.1 Geodermatophilaceae bacterium
CGACGCGCACGCAGATCTCGTGTCGGTCCACCCGATCTTCAATCTCTACAACCGACGGTGGCCGATCTTCACCAACCCGCCGCAGTTGCCGCCGGCCAAGTTTGTTCAGGGCGGGAGTGCGGGGGACTCGATAGTCGGCGCCGGAGTCATCATCTCCGGTGGGAAGGTGTCCGGGTCGGTGATCTCACCCGGTTGCCGGCTGGCCTCGGGTTGTGACGTGGTGGACAGCGTGCTGATGGACAATGTCACCGTGGGAGCCGGTGCCGTCATCCGGCGGGCGATCCTGGACAAGAACGTCGTCGTCGCACCCGGCGCCAAGATCGGTGTCGATCCGGTACGCGACGCCGAGCGCTATCACATGTCACCCGGTGGGGTGGTCGTGCTCGGCAAGGGAGCCGTTGCCCTCGCGGATTGAGGTCGCCTCCGCGGATTGAGTGCACTCAGGCGGGTACAGCGATCAGGAGGCCATCACCAACCGGGAGAACGGCCGGACGCACCGTTTTCTCGGCCTTGAGGGCTGCCAACAGGTCACGCCAGGCGACCGTGTCCGCATCCCGCGCCGACTGATCGGCGACCCGGTCCCGCCAGAGCACTCCATGCCAGGCCAGGATGCCGCCGCTGCGCAGGACTCGCCGCAGGTGCGGGAGGTAGTCGGGGTATTCGCCGGGTGCGGCGTCACAGAAGACCAGGTCATAGCCGCCGTCGGCCAGTCGGGGCAGCACATCGGCAGCCGACCCGTTGATCAGCCGGGCCCGCTGAGTCGGGATCTCCGCGTCGTTCAGCGCAGCGCGGGCGGCTCGCTGGTACTCCCCGTCGGAGTCCACCGACGTCAGGACGCCGTCAGGTCGCATGCCGGCGAGCAGCCAGAGCGTGGACACCCCAGCGCCGGTACCGATCTCGACGACCGCTCGGGCATTGACTGCGGTGGACAGCGCAGCCAGCGTCGTGCCCACCGCAGGGGCGATCGCCGGGCAACCGACCTCGGCCGCGTGAGCCCGGGCGCTGGCGATCGGCTCCGGCTCGTCGGCGACAAGGTCGGCGAACGAGACGGTGGACATGGGGAAAGACTAGGGGGAACAGGTATTGATCCTGACTCGTTGTGTTGAATGTGACGCGGACATGGGATCCTGGTGCGATGACCGACTCCGATGCGACCGGCTCCCCGGAGGGCGAGCTGAACGCCGCCTCGGGTTGGACGCCGCCCACCTGGGACGACGTCGTGCGCCAGCACTCGGCACGGGTCTACCGGCTTGCCTACCGGCTGTCGGGTAACGCCCAGGACGCCGAGGACCTCACCCAAGAGACCTTCGTACGGGTGTTTCGTTCGCTGGCGAATTATCAGCCGGGGACGTTCGAGGGGTGGCTGCACCGGATCACCACCAACCTCTTCCTGGACATGGTTCGCCGCCGGCAGCGGGTGCGCTTCGAAGCCCTTCCCGACGACGCTGAGCGGTTGCCGAGTACCGGCCCCAGTCCCGAGCAGGTCTACGCCGACACGCACTTCGACCCGCAGGTCCAAGCCGCACTGGACGCCCTGTCGCCGGAGTTCCGCGTTCCAGTCGTGCTCTGTGACATCGAGGGTCTGACCTACGAGGAGATCGCGGCGACCCTGGACATCAAGCTGGGCACTGTGCGTAGCCGGATCCACCGCGGCCGGGTCCAACTTCGCGCCGCGTTGGCCCACCTGGCGCCCGGCCGGGCCCGAGTGCCGATTGCGGGGATCGCGTGAGCTGGTCGGAGATGCACCTGGCTACCGAGGCGATGGCCGCGCTGGTCGACAACGAACTCTCCGGTGGGGCGGCCGCCCGCGCCCGCTTGCACGTGAGCCGCTGTGCCGAGTGCTCGGCGGCGGTGGCGGCTCAGGCCGAGGCCAAGACGGCGCTGTACGGCTCTGCCGGACCAGCGCTTCCAGAGACCCTGCTGTCCAGGCTGGCCCAGATTCCGTTCACCGCGGAGATGGCGCCGGGCATGAACGACGGGGTGATGGCGCTGCAGGGTGGGTCGCTGATGTTCGCCCCCGCACCGCTGCCCGCGCAGGTGCAGACACGCGCTCCGGCACCTCCGGCGTCCGGGTTCGGGCGCGGCGCTTTCCGGCTGCGCTGACAACTGACGCGGACTTCACGGCAGGTCGGTCAGGGTGACCGGGTGGATCAGGCGCCCAGCAGTGATGACCCGCGATCGGCGACCGTCACGCCTGCGGATCCATTCCACGCCCGGGCCGGCGGCGGGGACTTCGCTCGTCCCATCGACGTGCAGGAGTCGTTCAGCCCCGACCGCCCGCGGCTGAGCGAGCGGCGCGATCCGGCGAAGCTGCCACCCCCTGAACTTCTTGCCCGCGCCTTCGGTCGTCCGAGCCCCGGGCACCCGAGCCTGGGTCGCGCACCGGGCAGCGGCGAGCCGACGCGCCGGCGGACTCCACTGGCGTGGTGGAAGCCCGACGCCGCCAAGGACCCGTGGCGCGACCCGCAATCCGCGGCCACTCTGGGAACCGGCGCGGAGTATGACGAAGATCCCGACGCACTGGTCAGCACCGATGCCAAGGGTCGCCGACGGGTCAGGATCGGGGACATTCCGATCCGGCTGGCACTGCTCGGCCTGGTCTTCGCTCTGCTACTCGGCGGTGCCGCCGGATCGGCCGGCTTCTTCCTCAGCAAGCAGACGGCGGAATCGCCGTTGTTCAAGCCCGGTGCCCAGTTGACCGCGGTCGAGGGCGCAATCAGTCGCGAGCCCGGTTCCATCTCCGACATCGCCAACCGGGTGCTACCCGCTGTGGTGTCCATCGAGGTGACCTTCGGCGATCTCGGCGGCACCGGTTCCGGTGTGGTGGTCGAGGAGGACGGCTACATCTTGACCAACAACCACGTGGTGTCCGGCGCCGTGGACAACCCTGATTCGACACTTCGGGTGGTCTTCTCGGACTCGTCTTCCTCGCCGGCCCGAATCGTCGGCCGCGATCCGCTCAGCGACCTGGCGGTGCTCAAGGTGGACAAGCCCGGCCTCGCGGTGGCCAGCCTCGGCTCGTCCTCTGACGTCGTCGTCGGTGACCCCGTCGTGGCGATCGGGTCACCACTGGGTCTGGTTGGGACGGTGACCACCGGGATCGTCAGCGCCCTGGACCGACCGGTGCGGCTGGCCGGGGAAGGGACCGACACCGACGCGGTGATCAGCGCCGTACAGACCGACGCAGCGATCAATCCCGGGAACTCGGGGGGTGCGCTTGTGGACGCCTCTGGCGCAGTGATCGGGATCAACACCGCCATCGCCAGTTTCGGCGGAAGCGGAGCGCAGGGCGGCAGCATCGGGCTCGGCTTCGCCATCCCGATCGACGCCGCCCGCGAGATCGGCGAGGAACTCATCGCTACCGGTAATGCAGTTCATGCCGCACTCGGTGTCAACGCCCAGACCGTCACCGACGGGGAACGCGACGGAGCGCAGGTCAACAACGTCGAGCCGGGCAGCCCCGCGGCCGGCGCCGGCCTGCAGGAGGAAGACGTGATCATCGGAATCGGCGACCGCGAGATCCGCAGCTCCGAGGAGCTGGTGGTAGCGATCGATGCCTATGACCCGGGCGACACGATCACCATCGAATTCGTTCGCGGAGCGGGCTCGCAGACGGTGCAGGCCGTCCTCGGCCAAGCCTGACGAACTCCACGTCGGGCTTCGCCCCCTTCCCTGCGGGATACATTGGGTTGGCCGGGACCGCGTGTCAGCCGGCGCAGGGACGAAGGGCAGGCTGAGGTGTTCGACTCGATCGGGTTGGGCGAGATCATGGTGCTGCTGCTCGGCGCCTTGTTCATCTTCGGACCCGATCGGTTGCCCAGCCTGGCTCGGGATGCAGCCGGTGCATTGAAGCGGCTGCGGCAGACCGTCACCGGCGCCCGCGGGCAGATTCACGACCAACTCGGCCCGGAGTTCGACCATCTCAAGGATGTCGACCTGCGATCGCTGAACCCGAGGACCTTCCTACGAAAGCATCTACTCGAGGACGACCCGAGTCCGACGATCCACCGGAGATCGGGCAGCCGGACATCGGCTACGTCGACCAGCGCCGTGCCGAGCCCTGCCGCCGCAACCGGGTCCGGAGCGACCTACCGGGTGGAGCCTCCGTTCGACGCCGAAGCGACCTAGCGGCGTACGGGAGTCAGGCCCAGAGCCCGGCCGGACAGTCCGCGAGCCCGGGTGCCCAGTGAGTCGGCGACGGTTCGCAGGGCCCTGGCCGCGGCCGAATCGGGATGGCTGAGCACCAGCGGGATACCGGAATCACCGGACTCGCGCAACGCCGGGTCGAGTGGGATCTGACCGAGCAGCGGAACCGGAACGCCGAGCAACTGGCTGAGTTTGTCGGCGACTTGTTGACCGCCGCCGGTGCCGAATAGGTCCATCCGGCTGCCGTCTGGCAGGTCCAGCCAGGACATGTTCTCCACCACGCCGACGACCTGCTGATGGGTCTGGGTGGCGATGGCCCCAGCACGCTCGGCGACCTCGGCAGCGGCCTGCTGGGGTGTGGTTACGACGAGAATCTCGGCACTCGGGACGAGTTGGGCCACCGAGATGGCCACGTCTCCGGTCCCCGGCGGCAGGTCCATCAGCAGGACGTCGAGGTCGCCCCAGTGGACGTCGGCCAAGAACTGTTGCAGCGCGCGGTGCAGCATCGGACCGCGCCAGATCACCGGAGTGTTGCCCTTGGTGAACATCCCGATCGAGATGACCCGGATTCCATACGACTGCGGCGGCATGATCATTTCTTCGACCTGGGTCGGACGGCCTTCGACGCCCAGCATCCGCGGAATGGAGTGCCCATAGATGTCTGCGTCCACGACGCCGACGGACAATCCACGGGCGGCCAGGGCGGCGGCCAGGTTGACCGTGATGCTGGACTTGCCCACGCCTCCCTTGCCGGACGCGACGGCGTACACGCGGGTCAGTGAGCCCGGCTTGGCGAACGGGATCTCCGGTTCGGCGGCGTCGGTGCCCCGGACCTTCTTGCGCAGCTCCTGCCGCTGTTCGTCTGTCATCACGTCGAGCTCCACGACCACCGAGGTGACGTGGGCAACGGCGGTCACGGCGTTGGTCACCCGGTCGGTGATGGTCTGCTTCATGGGACAGCCGGCGACGGTCAACCAGACCTGCACACGTACGGCATTCGGGTCGCCGTTGATTCCGCGTGAAATGCCCTTGATCATGCCGAGTTCAGTCAGCGGTTTGCCGATCTCGGGGTCATCGACCGTGGCCAGGGCGGCCTCGATCTGCTGGAGATCGGGCTGCTTGGTCATACCTGGATCGGCTCCTCGGGAACGTTGGCGGGGCACCTGCCATCGTAGGCCGCGCGGGCCCGCCGGCTCCGCGGCGCTCGGCGATAAGGTTGTGCCATGCACGACGGCGTCGAGTTGCGCTCGGCGGTGCCGACCCGTCCGGATCCGACCGCCCTGGCCTCCTGGCGGGTCTTTCTCCGCGCCCACGCGGTGGTCACCCGCCGCCTGGAAGCCGAGTTGTTGGAGGAACAGGATCTACCGCTGGCCTCCTACGACGTTCTGTTCCAGTTGGTCGACGCGCCCGGTCGTCGATTGCGGATGACCGAGCTGGCCAGCGCTGTACTGTTGTCGCGGTCCGGGATCTCCCGGCTGGTCGACCGGCTGCAGCGTGAAGGTCTGGTGATTCGGGAGACAGCCAGCGAGGACGCCCGCGGAATGTACGCCGTCCTCCTGCCAGCCGGCGTGTCCCGCTTACGCGATGCAGCACCAACCCACCTGCGCGGGGTTGCCGAGCACATGACCAGCAAGTTCTCCGAGGACGAACTCGATGCGCTTCGGGCGCTGTTGGAACGGCTGTGCGACTGGCCGCTGCGCAACGACGTGTCCGCCACCCTCGACGACATCGATCTGCCGCAGTGAACCCGGCGTCCGCGGACGCCGTTGCCTGATGAGATCGAGCGAGCATCGCAGCGAGCGGGCGCGGGTGGTCCGCCACGGCATCGGTCTGGGCACGGCCGTCGGCTCTTGGCCTACCGAGGTTGGCGGCGGGTCGCCGCCGCGCAATGGGTCATCGACGAGACAACCGCCGTCACCGTTCGAGAAAGTGGGCAGGAGCTGTCTCGGCTGGCCTTTGTGTCCAGCGGCAGTGCGCTGTTCCTGTTCTGGAATCTCACCACGGTCGCCGGTGC
>JACCQS010000430.1 GCA_013814015.1 Geodermatophilaceae bacterium
CGCCGCCGCCCGAGCGTCGCCTGGCGGCACTAGCTCCGCGGCGCCGGCGGCCGCATCAGGCACTCCGCCGACCGCAGTGGCAATCACGGGCAGCCGAGCCGCGAACGCCTCGAGCAGGACCTGCGGCATGCCTTCGGTCCAGGAGCAGTGCAGGAACAGATGACTCGATCGGTACAGATCCAGCAGGCCCTCGTCGAGCGAGACGAACCCGAGCAGATCGACGCGATCGGAGAGCCCGAGATCCGCAATGCGCATGCGCAGGTCGTCTTGCAGCGGACCGTCGCCACAGACGGTCAGCCGCCAAGCGCGACCGTCCCGGTTCAACTCGGCCATGACCTCCGCCATCAGCATGGGGTTCTTCTCGGCCTCGAGCCGTCCCACGCTGAGCACTCGAAGCTCGCCGTCGTAGCGCTTGGCCTCGAAGTGCTGCCTTTCCATGATGTCGGCCTCGGGCACCACGGAGATCGCGATCGACAGTCGGCGAGGCGCTCGACGGTAGCGACGGGCAAGGTCAGGGCCAACCACCACCACCGGACATGTCAGAGACAGCAACCGCCATCCGGCCTCGAGCACGACGGCGGCGAGCTGAAGGAAGGGACGGTCGGGATGGCGGTTGCGGACGTACGCCGGCAGGTCCTGGCGTACCCCCAGCACGACGTGGCGCCCGCGCACCCGTGCGAGCACGGCGAACACCATCGCCAAGGGGTGAGGGCCAAGGAGCCAGACAACGTCGACGGCGCCGAGCGCGCGCCAGAAGCGGCGTGCCGAGGCTGCGAAGGCGCCGGCCGCTGCGCCGGGCCTCGCAAGGCTCGGGTAGTCGGCCAGCGGGACGAAGTCGACTTCGGAAGGCACGAGGTAAGCCCAGCGCCCCGGCTCTGGCTCCAGCCGCCCGAGCAGCGTGACGGCGTCGAACGATCGGGCGAGCCGGGCGATGAAGCGCACCACCGACAGCTCGGCCCAGAGCTCGTCGCCATCCCGACGGTAGCTGTAGTCGCAGTAGACGGCGAGGCGCACGATCAGCCGATCAGGCCGGTCAAGGGCCGTCGCGCGGCCGGAGGGAGGGCAGCCGCCACGGCCACGCCCGCCGCCGCCGCCTTTCCTGCGAGCCGCCGCCCCACCACGAAAGACTCGAGCCCGTCGTCAGCGTTCGCGAACCTGCTCTTGTACTGCTCGTCGCCCCGCAGCAGCTTGTATTCGCTCACGCCGTCCTCGATCGCCGCCCGAACAGTGTGCGACAACAGCACGAACCCGACCGCCGCCCGCTCGAAGGCAGGATCACGGCCACCCTGGTAGTACCACTCGGCCCCGGCGTATCGGAAGCCGTACCACGCGGAGACGGGTCGATCGTCGAGCTCGAGGAACCAGAGCCTGAGCCAGCCTCGCTCGAGCGCGCGAGCGGCGAAGTCGCGATGAAACGCCTGGCGGCGCCCGTCGAACGCCTGCGAGCCGCCACCCCAGCGATTCGCGTGCAAGCCGAAGAGCGTGGTCAGGTCGGCCTGGAGCCTCCCCGGCTCGTCGGACAACCTGAAGTGCAACCGGTGCTCGCGGCGCAACCGGCGCTCACGTCCCCGCACTTGTTCGCGAAAGTTCCTGCTACGTGAGGCGAGGAAGCCTTCGAAGCCGTCCCAGTGCACGCGAAGGGACGGACTCGCCTCGAATCGCAGATGGGTGCCGTGCAACAGTGCGCCCCATCGCTGGTCGGCGGGGATCTGCTCGACAAGCAGGACATCCCACATCGTCCGTGCCTCGATCAGTAGACGTGACAGCGCCCTGGCGACAGGCACCACGTCGGCGTTGGCGCAGATGGGTCCAAGGCGGTCACCTGCACCGTGGCCGAGGAAGCGGAGCATGCGCACGGGGCGCGGCGAGGACACGTAGAGGGGGAGTATCGCCACGAGGTCTCCGGCGAGATTCCGACACGCTGTCACGAGCCACTCCTTGTCGCGCCCGTGATGACGCCACCACGCCGAGATCCATTCCCGCGTGGCGAAGATATTCCCGACTCGGCGCGCCAGTGCGTCCCACTCCCCCGCCAGGGAGTCGACGTCCGCCACCCGCTCGAGCCGTAGCTCCGGCCGCGTGCGCGGACTCGCGGCAGCAGCATCGACGATCCGCTCCAGCTCAGCCACCCCGAGCTCCTGGTGCACGGGGAGCCCCACCGTCGTCGCGCGCCGCCGCGCGGCGACGGAGTCCGGCAGGCCAGGGACCGAGGGATGCGTGGCCGACCACACGTCGAGCGCCTTGATGCCGCTGTCGGCCAGCCGTGAGAGCAGTTGGCTCTTGCGATCGGTACGCACCGGGAAGTAGAACGGCGAGGCGCCGTCCGGAAGCTCCGCGAAGGGCTCGGGAACGTCGGCCGCGAGCTCTCGCAGCAAAGTCCGGTAGTTGGCGCGGCGCGCGGCCGCAGCGTCCTGGGCGACAAGTCGTCGCAACAGGACGAGTGTCGACGACCACGGCAGGCTCTCGAGCTCGCGCAGTTCGAAGTCCGCGACAGGGTCATATGGGAGGGCCGGCATCGCCTTT
>JACCQS010000461.1 GCA_013814015.1 Geodermatophilaceae bacterium
CGCGCCCACGCGATCGTCGAGCAGGTCTTCGCCGACCTCATCGACGGCCCCCTGACGCACATACCGTCGGGATCCTTCGCCGCCAACGCCGCCTGGCTCAGCTGCGCGGGCATCGCCCACAACCTGCTGCGCGCCGCCGGGACCCTGACCAGCCAACAACACGGCAAAGCCCGCGCCGCGACACTGCGCCGCCAGCTCATCACCGTCGCCGCGACCATCACCCACCACACCCGAGGCCTGCGCCTGCAACTGCCCCGGCACTGAGCCTTTCCGGGTAACGACCCGTGACTCTGTGTGACAGCTTCGGGATCTTCGTGACACGCCGGGGCGGGTACGACGAAAGACGCGGAACTCCCGCTATGAAGGTGGTCCTTCTAAAGATCATCTTCACGAGGAGTTCCGCGCGCTGTGAGTGTCACATACGAAGCTGTCCTGAGCGTGTCCGAGGACAGTGTCGGGTTCGTGTCGGGCCTGCTACACGCCGAGCGGCAACGTCGGGGGACCCGCAAGGGCACCCGCTGCTTGTCGACCTACCAGCAGGCCGTGCTGGTGCTGCGCTGGTTCCTCGACGACACCGGGATGACGCAACTTGCCCGCGACAACGCCCTGTCGGTCTCCACCGCCTATGAGTACCGCGACGAGGGCATCGACGTGCTGGTGGCGCGTCAGCCCTCGCTGCACGGGGTGCTGCTCGCGGCCAAGGCCGCCGGCCACGGCCACGTCACCGTCGACGGCACGCTGATCTACACCGACCGTAACCACACCCCCGGCCCGACCGCGTCGGTCGATCTGTGGTGGTCGGGCAAGCACCACCACCACGGCGGCAACATCCAGGTCGTCTCCGCCCCCGACGGCTGGCCATTGTGGACCTCCGGGGTGCGGCCGGGCCGCGAGCACGACACCACCGCAGCCCGCGCCGACCCCGACCTGCTGGCCCTGATCGCCACCTGGGTCGGCAACGGGCACCTGAGCCTGGCCGACCTGGGCTACCAGGGCGAACCCGATATCTTCCGGATCCCGTTCAAGAAGCCCAAAGGCGGGGAGCTCACCGTCGACCAGCAGACCTACAACGCCGTCCACGGCGCCCTGCGCTGTCTCGGCGAACGCGCCAACTCCCTGCTCAAGACCACCTACAAGGCCCTGCGCCGCTACCGCGGCTGCCCCTGGCGCCTCGGCGGGATCGTCGCAGCCGCGCTGGTCCTGCTCCACCACGAGAACAACCGAACCACATGATCAACAAGCTCCGTCACGCAACGTAACAAGACGTTACTCGGAAAAGCTCATTCCGCTCCCCGGCCGCACACACGGCGATCACCCGAGTGTTACAAAGATTCGCTTGCCTGGTGCGAGACCCACCACATCACCGAGTGGGAACACCACGGCCCCACCGAGATCAACCAACTTGGTGATGCTATGTAAGAGCCCATCACCGGCAGCTCCACCACACCGAGTGGCTGGTCCGGATCCGCGACGGGCTCCCCGAGTTCATCCCACCCCGCTGGATCGACCCGGCCCCAGACCCCACGCCGCCAACCCCGACCGCACACGTCGCATGATCACGCCCGGCGTCAGCGCACCCCGGACGGGGACTCGAAGACGAAGGTGCGGCCGCCCATCCGCACCCGCATGCCCGGCATCAGTCGTCGGGACTGGCGCGCAGGCACCTGCGTCCAGGCCGGATCGCCGGGGGCGGCGACGAACGTGCCGTTGCGCGATCCGGAGTCGACGAGGACCACGTCCCAGCCGTCGACGCGCACCTCCGCGTGCACGCGCGACACGGCACCCGAGCGGTCCTCCACCACGATGGACCGCAGCGAACCCGACAGGACCCGGTCGTCGGACTCGGGCATCCGGCCCACCACGTACTCGGCGTCGACGGTGTAGGTGGCGCCGTCGTCGAACACCAGCAGGCCCAGCGGGGGGCGCGAGCCGATGACCAGCACACCGGTGCGCTCGTTCATCCGGATCCCGCACAGCACGCAGAAGTGTGAGCGGGGGTCGTTGAGGTGCCCGCGCGAGCACAGGTGCCCGCGTGCCTCGCCCGCTCTCGGACCGGGCGGGGCACCCG
>JACCQS010000070.1 GCA_013814015.1 Geodermatophilaceae bacterium
AGGTTCAGCATCTGCAATCGAGTCCTGTTCCCGTGCTGCGCGGTGATGAAGTAGCTGCCGATCAGCAACGAGTAGGCCAGCATGCTGCGGGCCTCGACGTCGTCCTCGTCCGCGCAGATCTCTGCGAACAGTGAGCGAAGCCACGCCATGCGTTGGTTGTCGACCCGACGCAGTCTCTTGGCGACGTCACGGTCGCGGCGCGACCAGTCCCGAACCGCCAAGTCGACGGCGAAATTGGCCGTCGGGGCCAGCTCGAAGAGCTGTTGCAACTGGCCTCGCGGGTCGGCCCGCTGGTTGTCGAAGCGCGCAAGGATGCCTTCGGTCCCGGCCTTCTCCCAGGTGTCCAGCATTTCGTCGAGTAGCGCCTGGCGATCGGTGAAGTGCCAGTAGAAACCACCCTTGGACACTCCCAGTCGTACGGCCAGCGCCTCGACCCGGACCGCATCCGGGCCACCTTCGGCCAGCGCTAGCAGCGCCGCGTCGACCCAGGCGCCGCGGGGAGTCCGGACGATGGCCACCCGGTTATCTATACGGCACCGTATTGACAGCGGCAACTCGCCACGCCTAACATCCGTACGGTGCCGTATGGATCGAGAATCAGCCTGAAGCGTGACGTATCGCTTCCCCCGGGCCAACGCCTGATCGATCGATTCCCGCGATTCGGTCAAGATCTCTCCCGACCTCCGCCGGCTGTCCCCAGCGACCCGCTCATCGAGATACGCGGGGCGGTGACCAAACCGTTGGACGTTCCTTTGATCGTGCTGGCGACCCTCCCTCGGCGAGAGATCACCGCCGACTTTCACTGCGTGGCCGGCTGGTCGGTCACGAACCTTCGTTGGGAGGGGGTCTCGTTCGAGTCGATGTATCGCATCCTGATCGAGCCGGCGCTCACTCCCGGGACGTCGGTCACACATCTCGTCTTCTCCGGCCTGGACGGCTGGCGGTCGGTCGTCATGATCGAGGACGCCCTGGCTGACGATGTGCTCATCGCGGAGAACCTCGACGGCCGCCCGCTCGACGGTGACCACGGAGCGCCGGCCAGGTTGGTCAGCCCCAAGCAGTACGGCTACATCAACACCAAGCACCTGTGCCGCATCGATGTGCACGCCGGAGAGCCGAAGAGCATCGACGACACGCTGATCATGCGATTGCTGAGTTCCCATCCCAGGGCGCGGGTGTGGAAAGAGGAGCGTCACCGCTACCTGCCTGCCTGGTCGATACGACGCCTCTATCGGGCCACCATCGCGTTCATCCTGCCCCGCGGTGGCCGAGACCCACACCGCCCGCCGCAGCCTGGGTAGCCCGGAAATCCCGCCGCCCTGATTGCCGGCCCCAGATCACTCTGACCCGGGTTGCAGCAGGGCTTGGGGAGCTACCCTGCTGATCGGCGGATAGAGGAGGCCGAGGTGCTGCTGGAGCGGCACGAGCCGGGCCGGCTGATCACGATGCATATGTGGCTCTGGTTCCACAATCCGGACGGCCTGTTCGCCGGTATGAATCCGCTCGTCGATCCGTTCAACGCCGAGGCGTGATCGATTCATGTTGGGCCGCTGATCGACCTGGGGCCGGGCCGGGCGCGCATCGTGAATCGATTCGGAGGCGCAATCCATCTAGGGTGACTTTGACGAGTCGGGTGACCGCGGCCTTGGACTGCAGGCCGCCGGCTGCTGTGAGTGCGTGGATGCAATAGCCCGCGAGCTCGTCAGGGGCGACATCGTCCCGGATGTCGCCGGTTTTCGCGCCCTCGGTCACCAGGTCTCGAATCATGTCGCGCAGTTGCTGCTCGGCTCGGCCTACCTGTGCGTCTCGATGCAGAATCGCCGCGAGTTCGTTGTCGCGGTGCCCGTGTGACTCGTACGCGATGAGGGCGTAGGCCTCCAGCACGGCGTCGAGTGGCCCGCGGGCGTCGCTGGCCTGGTCGCGGGCTGCGGCGAGTTGTTCGAGGTGGGCGGTGATCTGCCGTTCGTGCCAGGCGAGCAGGATCGCTTCTCCGTCCGGGAAGTACTTGTACAGCGTCGCCCGGCCGATTCCGGTCTCCTCAGCGATCTGCGACATCGTCACTGACAGCAGCCCGTGCTCGGCGACCAGTACCGCAGCGGCATCAAGGGTGGCCTCGCGTACCGCACGGCGGTGAGCGTCGATCGTGTCGTTCCACAGTCTCGGCACCCTCTCACTATACGTGCCGACGATAGCGCGACACCAACGCTTGACAGTGACAGATTGTCTCGTAAACTCACAGCCAATTCAGGAAACGACAGTTCGACGATGGAGGACTTGCACATGAGTGAATCGCTCCCCCGCATCGGCACACCACGCTGGGTCAAGGTGGCCGCGATCATCGCCCTCGTCGTGGGGCTGATCTTCGTCATTCTGTTGCTCACCGGCGGTGGAGCCGGCCACGGACCCAGTCGCCATGCACAGTCCGACGCGGCTGTAGCTGGGAGCGCACCGTCCGTCAGCACCGAACACCTCGTTCAACAGCCATGACGATGCGCCCGGGCGTGCGCAAGTTCGCGCTCACCGCGCATGTCACTTTCTCGGTGGGCTGGCTCGGAGCCGTGGCGGGCTCCATGGCTATCGCCGTCGCGGCTGTGACCAGTCAGGATCCTCAGATCGTGCGAGGTGCGTATCTGACGCTGGAGTTGACCGGTTGGTACGCCCTCGTCCCGTTGGCTCTCGCCTCGCTGCTCACCGGGCTGGTCCAGTCACTGGGCACCACCTGGGGCCTGTTTCGGCACTATTGGGTCCTGTTCAAACTCCTCATGAACCTCTTTGCCACCATCGTGCTGCTCCTGTACATGCAGACTCTCAGCTTCCTGGCAGGGCTAGCCGCAGACCCGGCCGCTTCCGCTACAGAACTCAGCGTGCTGAGGAGTCCGACCGCGGTCATCCACACCGGTGGGGCGATGCTGCTGTTGCTGCTGGCCGTGATTCTGTCGGTGTACAAGCCGCGGGGCATGACCGCATACGGGCAACGCAAGAAGGCGGACAGATCTGCGCGGCAGCATTCATCGGCCTCGCACCCGCAACTTCTAATGTCGCAGCCATAGCTGCCGCATCAGGCCCAGCCCCGAATACGTGCCGCCCGCGGCTCAGATGGCGGGCCGGGCCGCCACCGGACTGCTTGCGGTTCCCGCAAAGTCTGGGACAATAGTACCCGTGGGGGGTATGAGCGAGACCGAGCTTTCCAGATCGAGGCACTCGTGACGGCGCCCACCATGCAGACAGCACGGCGCGCTGGCCGGGGCGGCCCGAGCTCGCCGTCGGAGGGCTCGTTGGTCGCGGCCATGCTGATCATGGCTGCCTTGTTCTTGGCCCAC
>JACCQS010000075.1 GCA_013814015.1 Geodermatophilaceae bacterium
GCCGCGCACAAGATCCTCGACCGGCTCGTCGACGTCGGCCTCGGCTACCTCAGCATCGGCCAGCCGCTCACGACGCTGTCCGGCGGCGAACGGCAGCGGCTCAAGCTCGCCATCCACATGGCCGAGAAGGGCGAGGTCTACGTCTTGGACGAGCCGACCACAGGCCTGCACCTGGCCGACGCCGAGCAGCTGCTCGGCCTGCTCGATCGGCTCGTCGACTCCGGCAAGTCGGTCATCGTCATCACGCACCACCAGGCGGTCATGGCGCACGCTGACTGGATCATCGACCTCGGCCCCGGCGCCGGCCACGACGGCGGCCGGATCGTCTTCGAGGGCACACCCGCCGACCTCGTCGCCGCCCGCTCCACCCTCACCGGCGAGCACCTCGCGGCCTACGTCGGCACTGCTTCGTCGCTGAATGGCGCGCGGGGTTCGAGGGCGGCGAGAATTTCACCCCGCTCGACTACCTGAGCGCAAACACGGGGTTGCCGTTCGCGATCGCCGCGCAGTCGCTCTTCTGCCCGAACTTCGTCGAGTACCGGGGCTGCGTGGTGGTCGTCAAGAACGGTGACGACGAGGGCAACCTGGGCGACCAGAAGGAGAACGCCGACGCCGTCCTGGTCGCGCTCGCCGTCGAGCACGGCTGCGAGATCGTGACCCTCGACCGCGACTTCGCCCGGTTCGGGTCGATCCACCACAGGCGACCGGAGCTCTCCGACGGTTCCTGACGCCGGGACCGGCTCGATGCCTACTGGCTTGACCTCGATGCGGAGCATGCTGGCATCCTCCACGGTGCACGAGGACTCGGTCCGCAAGATCAGGTTCACCCGGCGGCTCGGAGCAGCCGATCTGGCGGGTCTCTCGGGTTTCGACGTCACCTGCCACCAGCTGCACGAATGGGTTCCGAAGGAGCTGGCCGAGTCCGGCGAGGTGGAGCCCACTCTGGAGGCGCTGCGGATACTTGACGACCCCGGCGCCAATGCCGCCGCCGCGCTGGTCCGCCGCCGTGGTGGCGTCACTGGTTCACCCCGTCCTTCGGTCCCGCTGCCCGGCGTAGCCGCACGACACAGCCGTTCTTGAGAGTTTGCCCGGGCCCTGCCACGCTGTTGGCAACGCCCCCTACTACTGCGCCGACCAGACCGAAAGAAGGACTCCGTGACCGAGCTGCGTGAGTACGCCGACGACGAGCGCCCCGACCAGGCTGATCAATCGATATTTGCGCCCGCCGAGGACGACGACCCCGAACAGTACATGACAGATGTGGAGATTCCCGATGGCCTACCGGCTCGCGGCTAGCCTCGCCCTGCTTCGCGAAGAGGTGAACACCCGCTTTCCTGGTCGTGACAAGGCCAGTGACGGATGGATCGGCGACCCCGCCCACGCCAGCCGTAAAAGCGACCACAACCCGTGGCGTAAGGACGACCGGGGCGTAGGTGTCGTCCGGGCCCTCGACGTCGACTCGGGCCACGGCACCGACACCAGCGTCGGGCGCCTTGTCGCAGACCACCTTGTCCGGCTCGCCCGAACCGGCCACCCGGCGCTGGGGCGCGGTGCCTATGTCATCAGTGACCGCCGCATCGCATCCGCGACCAGCGGTTGGGCCTGGCGCCGCTACGGCGGCTCCAACCCGCACATCTCCCATACGCACGTCTCCGTGTCCCTGGACCAGTCTGACTACGACTCGCGCCGACCCTGGGGACTTGCTGGCGCGCCGCCGCCGTCCCGACCTACCATCCGACGAGGCTCCGAGGGCCCGGCCGTCCGGGAGCTCCAGCAGGTGCTCAACAGGTGGTATCCGTCGCTGCCGAGGCTGGGTGAGGACGGCGTCTTTGGAGAGCGGACCGAGGACCGCGTAAAGCACTTTCAACGCGGAAGCGGTATCACCGCGGACGGCGTTGTCGGACCCATGACCTGGAGGGGACTCGGTTTCAAGTAACTGTCGCAACAGAGCCTCGCGGGGGGCCACCACGAGGTGCGTGGCACGTCGAATTACTTCAGGCCGGCGCCACGTACATCGAACGTAGCTTGTAGTCGGTCGCCCACTGCTGGTCGTACACCTCGGAAATGCGCTCCCGTACGTGTGCCCAGTAGACCAGCTGTCCTCTGGTGTCCGGCTCGAAGACAGCGGACCAGCGGTGGCCATCGTTGATCCGGACCAGCGTGACATGGCGGATCTTCCATCCGCGGTTCCACTGCCGGCCGTACTCCTCGGCAATGTGCTCGCCGGCCCAACCCGTCACCCACCGTTGTGGTGTCGAGCTCGTGCGCAGCACCGTGGAGTGCCGGACCGTGCCAGCAGTGTCCACGTGCGAGGACAGGCAGGTCATCCGGTAGCCCTTGGAGGACCATGCGTTCCATTCCCGGGACAGCTCGTCCTGGGTGATGCCGAGCAGCACCCGCGAATCCCCGGTACCCGACTCGTAGATGACGTTGTACCGAGGGCCATGGTTGAGGTGCTGGTAGCCCTGCACCGCAACCGGCACCAGCCCCCTCGCCGCGCGCTGCGGCACATCGGCCAACACGTGCTGGTCCAGCCAGCCCCACAAGATTTCTTGTGGCTGCTTCCCCGGATCCCAGACGCCGTCATAGCACACTGAGCCGTTTCGGGTGTACGCCTGCTGATGGACCAGCGCGAAACCCTGCTGGCGCATCCGGTTGTGCTCGGCCTGATGGGCGGTCAGATCGTGGTGCCAGGTGAGTCGCTGCCCTGCCGCGCTCGGGCTCCAGACCGCGCATACCCGCAGATCGGGGGTGGCCGAGTCGCCGAGCTGGGCCGCCACCAGCGGCCGGCGCCCGCCGTCGACGAGATGCCCGCGCATCACCTTGGTCTGACCGGCGGTGAAGCGCATCGCGTCCGGGATCTCACGCAGGTAGTAACCCATGGGGTTGTCCCGCAGCGGGGTGAGGTGCAGAGTGCCCAGGACGTCAGTGGGGGTGACTGGGATGCTCGTGACCGGTCCCAGCTCATTGAATCCGTGGCCAGCGGCTTCGTTGGCCAGCGCAAGGATGCCGGCGCCAGGATCAGGCGGGGTGTCCAGCACGCCGGAACCCCCGTCGGCGTCATAGGTGCGGCGCGCCGTGGCAACCGATGAATTTGCCGGCAGCACCTCGTTGAGCCAGCCTGCAATGGCACCCTGCCACAGGGAGAGGCGCTCGACTGCCGGGCGGTTCACCACATCGACCGGGAGCCGGCCGGCCTCAGCGGTCTGCGCCAGGTCGTGGAAAGGCTCCCGGTGGGTGTGTCCGAGACCGAGATAGTGGCCGACCTCGTGCACCCCGCGGGAAGCGTCGTCGCGGGCTCCGGTGACGCTGCTCAGGAACCCCTCGTGCAGGGCAACGAAGTTGTTCGGACCACCAGAGAAGCTGCCTCCCCGGTCATCGACATAGTTCCAGCGGACGAACCGGCCGCTGGCGTCGCGCACCTTGTCGAACCGGTTGCCGCGGCTGAACAGCCACAGCATCTGGTTCGGCCGCTCGGCGGCCACCGTGTTGCGGTGGTTCATCGAGACGGTGCCCGCTTCGTTGAGTATCCGCTGGCCTTCCGTCTCGCCGATCTGCCCTGAGTTCATCCGCCTTACCACGTCGGCCGGCAGCAGGACGTCCTGCCGCAGCCTGGAATCAGTCCGGATCTCCACGTCGTGCCGGGGGAAGAAGACGTACCGGTAGCCGGTCCCGATCAGATCCCGATTGGCCGCGGTCACCAGCGCACCGACAGCGGCTCGGATCTGGTCCAGCGTCCAGGCCGGGTTGGTACCTTGGTCCACTGCATAGACGGCGCGAACCCGCAGCTCCAACTGCGGTTGAGGCTCGGCCGCGGCAGCAGCTGCGGCAGCGTTGGCGGCTCCCGCTGCACGTCCGGTCAACTCCGACTGGTCTGGCTGCTCCGTGACGGTGGCGCCGGACACGCCGGCCAGCAAACCGATAGCTGACTTGCTGGACCCGACCTCGCCTTGTGCTTCGAATCGGGCGCCGACCTCAGTACCAAGCCCACCAGCTGGCTGGTATGGCTGTGTCGCGTTTCGCCCCAGTGGCTCCGGCTGGGCGTTGGCCACGCATACCATGCTGGGCCGCAATGTCGTTTCCGGCGAGACTTCTTTGCCCACGGATTCCATGTTCTAACCTCCTCGATGCAGGATCAGCGCTATCAGCGTCGCTGACGGCGATACCAACAGCATCGGGGAAATCCCTCACCAGCTCCTCATCCAGACTTCTGACCTGGCAGTGACGATCATGCAGAGTGTGAGATCGGCGTGTGCTGGGTGCGCGGGATAAGGGCACGTCGGCGCCCAGCCGCCCTCGTCCCGGCGAGGGCGGCACGAAAGCTACGCCGCGCTGCGTCCGCGCGCGACGAAGATGGACCGGGCTAGTCACCGCCGAGGGTCGTCACCGCGTGGCTCGCGCGACTGACGAAGCGCCCGCCCCCGCGCCATCGGGATCTGCCGGCAGGCGCGGAGCTCGCCGAGCTGCTCCTCGAGCACGCCACAGCCGCCGAGCGGGTTTCGGCACGAGGTCACCACGGGGGCTCGTGATGTCCACGCCGTTCGAGTCCTACCCGGGGGGGGTCATGCGGGCCCGGACACCGGAGGGAAAGGCCACCGAGGTCATCTTCACTCGTCAGTCCGACTGCCGGATCGGGCGAGTGTGGCTGACCCTGTACGGCTCCTGACGCGTTTACCTGCGACGCCGCCATCATCCCGATCGTGCTCGGCGGGGCATCCCAACCCCTCGACGTCGGCCGCACCCGGCGCACCGCCACCCGCGCCCAACGCCGTGCCTGATCGCTCGCGCCGGTGGCGGTTGCGAGATGCCCGGCTGCGGCCGCCCCCAGTCGTGGTGCGACGTACTGATGTCGGTGATGCGCTATACTCCACATCGTGCGCACCACAGTCTCGATCGCGGATGAGCTGCTCGCAACGGCCCGCGAGCGGGCACGCAGTCGGGGTCAGACGCTGGGAGAGCTGATCGAGGACGCGCTTCGCCGCGAAATCGCCGTACCATCCC
>JACCQS010000039.1 GCA_013814015.1 Geodermatophilaceae bacterium
ATCATCTCGTTCTTCGCGAAGATCCCAGGTGGCGCTAAATGGGCAGGGTTGATTCTGCTCCTTGTCGTCATCCAGGTGCTCCTCGGTCTGTTCTCAAGCGGAATTCCGCAGCTGGCGATCCTGCACGGGGCGAACGCGTTGGCCTTGTTCGCCGCTGCGGTTTACGCGGGTCGGCGAGTTGCTGCCCATTCTCAGGTCCCCGCGGAGCCGCAGAACGCCTGAGCAGCGAGGCGTGCGGAAGGAAGCTGGGGAGGACGTGATCAGTACGCGGGGTCGACTGTTGGTCGCGTTGCTGGCCAGCGCCGCGATCGTGGTACCGCTGGGCTGGGCGTCGTACTCCAGCGTGATGCCCGGCACCTACTCCGTGATGGACATGGGGTATCTGGACTACGGCGGCGGACCTGGCGCCGACCCGGGCGCGACCACTCACGCCGGGCACGACGGTCCCGACACGACGAGCGTCGCCGACCTGGTCACCGACCCCGAGCGGTCCGCAGATGTCCGGGTGGACCTGGAGGCGAAGCGCGAGACCTTCTCGCTGGCCTCGGGCCGGTCCGTGAGCGGCTACACGCTCAACGGTCGGTCACCTGGACCGACCATCACGGCCGTTGAGGGTCAGCTGGTCGAGGTGCGCCTGAGCAACGCCTCGGTGCCCGAGGGGATCACGTTGCATTGGCACGGCGTGGACGTGCCCAACGCCGAGGACGGCGTCGCCGGAGTGACCCAGGACGCGGTGGGGATCGGGGATGAGCACGTCTACAGGTTCATCGCCGACGTGCCCGGCACGTATTGGTACCACTCACACCAGGTGTCGCATGAGCAGGTTCGCGAAGGTTTGCTGGGGCCGCTGATGATCCTCCCCCAGACCGACGACGAGATGGCGGACCAGTTGGCGCTGGTTCACATCTACGAAGGGATCCGGACGGTGAACGGCCGAGACGGTGACGTCAGCGTTCCGGCGCGGCCGGGGAGCCGTGTCCGGGTCCGCGTGATCAACACCGACAACGGACCGATGTCGGTATGGACCGGGGCGGTGCCGTACCGCCTCGTGGCAGTCGACGGTCGGGACCTGAACGAACCATCCACAGTCGTGGACGAGTCGGTGGTCGTCACGGCCGGTGGTCGCGCCGACCTGGAGGTCGAGATCCCCGAGGACGGTTCTGCGGTCCGTGTCCAGCTCGGCTCCTCCAGCGCCCTCCTGCTTGGCGGCAAAAGGGCCGACGTACCCAAGGCACCGCAGCCTGAGACGTCGCTCGACCTGTTGAGCTACGGATCGCCGGCAGCGCTGGGCTTCGACCCAGACCTCGCAGACAGGCGTTTTGAGTACTCGATCGGGCGTAGACCCGGCTTCGTCGGCGGTCGACCGGGACTGTGGTGGTCGATCAACGGCCATCTGTTTCCGGACGTCCCGATGTTCGTCGTCCGCGAGGGCGACGTCGTCCGCATGCGCATCGAGAACCACAGCGGCGACGTCCACCCGATGCACCTGCACGGCCACCACGCCGTCGTCCTCAGCCGGAACGGTGTGCCGTCCACTGGAAGTCCCTGGTGGGTGGACTCGCTCGACGTCGCCGATGGCGAGAGCTACGACATCGCCTTCGTCGCCGACAACCCCGGCATCTGGATGGACCACTGCCACAACCTTCCCCACGCGGCACAGGGTCTGGTCGCGCACCTGATGTACGAAGGGGTCACCGAGCCGTACCGCGTCGGCCGCGACACGCAGAACCAACCCGAGTAGTGACGCGGGCCCGCGGTCGGCTCCCGGCGACTCCCGGCGACTCCGCGATCTACAGATCCAGCGATCGGGTAAAGTGCTCGGGCACAACACCGCCCAGCCGCCCACCACGCGGACGTCAACTATTAGGGAGGCAACCGATGGAGATCATCGGAGTCATCATCGCGGGCATCATCATCGGCCTGCTAGGAAAGTTCGTCGCACCTGGCGACAAGGACAACATCCCGATCTGGCTCACGATTCTGTGCGGCATCGGTGGTGTCATCCTCGGCTGGTTCATCTACACAGCCTTCGGCGGCAACGGCAGCAACGGAGTCGATTGGGTTCGCTGGATCGTTGCCATCGTGGTCGCAGCCGTCCTGGTGGTCATCGCCTCGACAGTCACCGGCAGGAACGCCTCTTCCAAGCGCACCTGAGCTCGGCGCTCACGGGTGAAGCCCCGCACGTTCTGGGACTGCACCCGTGAGCGTGCACGGCGTGCCCCTAGCCGCGGCGGTAGCGTCCCCGTGTGTGGGTCAGAACCTCGGTCTCGCCGGTGACCTCGACGGACTCCACGAGCGCCTCGAGCAGCAGCGCCCAGCCCGCATGCCGCGTCTCCCCCTCGACCAGGCGTGCCCCTACCCACCCCGGCGAGCCCGATAGCACCGGCCCCCATGCCGTCTGGTCCCAATCCGCGAGGCGAAACGCTCCACCGGGTGCCGGGGCAGTCCCGGCGAACGCATCGGCCAGAGCGCGCTGTTCCCACGTCAGCACGCTCACGGCTACCGTGCGGGTCGTTGCGATGGCGTCGGCGAGAGCGGAATCCTCGTCCACGAGCGCCAGGATCCGTGCCGGGTCACCGTCGGCGACGAGCACCGACGACACGGTCAGGCCGACCCGGTCGGCTCCGGCACCGGTCGTCCACACCGTCACTGGGGCGGGCAGACGAGCACGGAACCTCCGCACCGGGTCCCGCTGGTCCTCCGGGGGCAGGAACGGATGGTCGGAGTGGATCGTCACTCCCCCATCATCGCCGACTCGTGCCTCTAGAAGATGTCAGATGACATTGCGGACGACCAGGACGGCAGCCCCGATCGCGCAGATGCTCAGCATCCCCGCTCGCACGGTGCGTGCACGCACCCGCCGGCGCAGGAGGCCCGACAGTAGGAACGCCAGCACGAGCACCGGTGAGAGCGCAAGGGCGATGACACCGTCACGCGCCTGGAGCTGCCCGGTGAGCGCCAGGCCCACTAGCGAGAGGATCGCCCCGACCAGGAAGTAGACGCCGAGCGTCGCGCGCGACTGGTCCGGTTCGCGTCGCTGGTAGAGCAACGCCATCGGCGGGCCGCCGATCGACGTCGCCGTACCCGTGACACCGG
>JACCQS010000044.1 GCA_013814015.1 Geodermatophilaceae bacterium
CACGAGCCGACCTGCAAGCTGGTTCGCTGCTCATCGCTGCCGGCCTCACCACGATTCTCGCCTGGTTCTTTCCGTTGTACCTCTTCACCAACGACAGCTTCGTCACCCGGATCGGTATCTGGACCACGTCGAGCACCGGAATCGCCGGCGAGTCAGCTGTGCAGGCCCAGTGGATCTACGGCGTCCCATTCACCGCCGCAGCGGCTCTCGCGCTCTGGGCAGCTGTCGCCGTTGTGCGGGCCCGCGGCCGAGGCGAGGGCTGGCTGCATCGCCAGTTGCTCTTCACGGCTGGTGCGGGCTTCTTGATCGGGGTCAGTGCGCTGCAGACATTCATCGGATTACCGACCATCGTCTCCGGCGGAGTTGCTGGATCAGCGGTGGTATCGCCCGGCCCGGCGCTGTTTCTGATCGGCTTCAGCACCGTACTGGCCACCGCGGCGCTGGTCCTCAGCCGACTTGCGGCCCCGAGGTCGGTGACGTTCGGCGCTGAGCACGCAGTGCCTTGACCAGCAGTTCGTCGTGTTCGATCTCGTCGTGCGCTGCGCCGTCTCCGTCGAACCAGGTGTAGGCGATCGTGTCCCGTACGCCGGTCAATTCGTACCCGAGCCGGCGGTAGAGCGCAGCGGCTGCCGGGTTGTCGGCAGCTACGCCGATGCCGACCTCCGGATGCCCGCGCGATCGGATCAGGTCTTCGGCCGCAGCGATCAGCGCCGAGCCGACCCCGCTGCCGCGCTCTTCGGGTCGGACCTGCAGATGATTGAACTCGATGCAGCCCGGATGCGCTGACCGCGCGTGCGGGCCTACGCAGCCGCCCCACTGGACCATGCCCGACCCAACCGGGAGCCCACCGCGCCAGGCCACGAGATAGGCAGCCGACCCGGTTTGCTGAGCCGCAAAATGCGCAGCGTGGATGTCGCTTCCCGGAATCGGCCAGCGCGCCTGTAGCCCAACGAGGTCCTCGGCCGAGCACGGTCTGATCTCCATCCCCGCACGTTATGCGCATAACGTCCCGAATCCGGCCCGGAATCCCGCACGTTATGCGCATAACGTGCGGGCGTCGAGGTGTCCGTACACTCGCCTGGGTGTCCGGCACCAGGCTCGATCCCTACTCCGACCGCTATGCCGCCCGTACCCACGGCATGACCGCATCGGAGATCCGAGCTCTGTTCGCCGTCGTGAGCCGGCCCGAGGTCGTCTCCCTGGCCGGCGGGATGCCGGCGGTCACCGCGCTCCCGCTGGACGCGGTCGGCTCGATGATCGGCGATCTGGTCAGCGGTCACGGCGCGACCACGTTGCAGTACGGATCCGGACAGGGCGACCCGCGGCTGCGTGAGCGGATCTGCGACGTGATGGCCCTGGAGGGCATCGGCGTGGGCGGGGACATCGACGCATCGCCGGACAACGTGGTGGTGACGGTCGGTTCGCAGCAGGGTTTGGATCTGGTCGCCCGGGTCTTCTGCGATCCCGGAGACATCGTGCTGGCCGAGGCTCCGTCCTACGTCGGCGCTCTGGGCGTCTTCCAGGCAGCGCAGGCCGAGGTGCGACATGTCGACATGGACGCCGACGGGCTGATCCCCGAGGCGCTGCGCGAAGCTCTGCTGACGTTGCGGGCGCAGGGTCGGCGGGCGAAGTTCCTCTATACCGTGCCGAACTTCCACAACCCGGCCGGTGTCACGTTGCCGGTGCAACGGCGCGAGGAGATTCTCGCTCTGGCTGACGAGTTCGACCTTCTGATCGTGGAGGACAATCCGTACGGACTGCTCGGCTTTGACCGGGACCCGTTGCCTGCCATGCGCTCTCGAGCTGCGGATCGGGTCATCTATCTCGGCTCGTTCTCCAAGACCTTCTCCCCTGGTTTGCGGGTCGGCTGGGTGTACGCGCCGGTCGCCGTCCGGGAGAAGTTGGTGCTGGCCAGTGAGGCCCAGATCCTGTGTCCGCCCTCGCTGACCCAGTACGCGGTGGCGAGGTACCTGGACACCCAGCCATGGCAGCAGCAGATCAAGGTGTTCTGCGAGCTCTACCGGGAACGACGGGACGCGACTCTGGACTCCCTGGCCGCGCTGATGCCCGACGGCGTGAGCTGGACCAAGCCCGACGGCGGCTTCTATGTCTGGCTGCAGTTGCCAGAAGGCTTGGACGCCAAAGTGATGCAGCCCCGGGCGATCAGTGCTCGGGTCGCCTACGTTCCCGGTGTCGGCTTCTATGCCGACGGGTCGGGGCAACGCTTCCTCCGGTTGTCCTACTGCTACCCCGAGCCGGACCGGATCCGCGAGGGCGTCCGGCGTCTGGCCGGTGTCATCGAGTCCGAGATCGAGTTGCGGGAGACCTTCGGCGGCATCGATCCGGCGTCGTTGCACGGCGCTGCGCCGGTGACCGTACGGGCCGGCGACCTGTCACCGGACCCGGGTACGGCGGCGAGCCACTCCGCGACCGGCGGCAGCTCTCCAGCCGCCGATGCGCCATGAGCGACCCCGCTGCTGCCGCAGCCCTGACCCCCGACGCGCTGCGGGTGGTCGTGCTCGCCGGCGGGCTCACCTTCGAACGCGACGTGTCGATGCGAAGCGGGCGCCGGATCAGCGCGGCATTGCGCAACGCCGGTCTCGATGTCGAAGTCCTCGATACCGACGCCGGGTTACTGCCCGCGCTCGCTACCCACCCGTGCGACGCGGTGTTCATCGCGCTGCACGGGGCATCTGGCGAGGACGGTTCACTGCGCTCCGTCCTGGAACTGGCCGGAATCCCGTACGTCGGAAGCAGTTCCACGGCCAGTCGGCTGGCCTGGGACAAGCCCGGCGCCAAGGCCCGGGCCACGGGCGCCGGTATCCGCACCCCGGAATGGGTTGCCTTGCCGCATTCCACCTATCGCGAGTTGGGCGCCGGCGCCGTGCTTGACCTCATCCTGTCCCGACTCGGCCTGCCCCTGATGCTCAAGCCGGCCCAGGGCGGGTCGGCACTGGGAACGATCAAAGTCAGTACTGTGCAAGAGCTTCCGGAGGCCATGATCGGTGCCTTCGCCTACGCGGACACGGTGCTGATCGAGCAGTTCATCAGCGGGACCGAGGTCGCGATCTCGGTGATCGACCGCGCGGACGGGCCGATCGCCTTGCCGGCAGTGGAGATCGTTCCGCAGTCCGGCGTCTTCGACTACGCGGCCCGCTACACGCCGGGAATGACCGAGTACTTCACCCCGGCCCGCCTCGATCACGGCACCGCGGCCATGGCCGCCGAAGTCGCGCTGACCGTACATCGCACGCTGGCCCTGTCCGGGCTGTCGCGGAGTGACGCGATCATCAGCCCGGACGGGGAGATCTACTTCCTCGAGGTCAACGTCTCGCCAGGAATGACCGACACCTCCATGCTGCCGATGTCGGTGGCTGCTGCCGGACTGGACCTCGGCACGGTGCTGGCCGACCTGCTTCGCGCCGCGGCGCTGCCCCGCACGGGCGTTCCAGCACGGGCCTAGCCACCCGGATGGCGTAAAGTGCGTGTGCGATCACCATAAGTAGTCGCATGTGCGAGCCTTGTGGCTGAGCGGAGCTCCATCGGAAGCGCCGGGCTGGAGTTTCGCATGCGCAGAATTCGATGGATCTCTCTCGCCGTGGCCGTCGCTGGCCCCGCGATATATCCCTTCGTCGCGGCCACCGGCAAGGACGCCATCTACCTGCTGTCGTCGGCTTCGGTGCTTGTCGCGCTCTGGTGGGGTGTACGCACCTACCAGCCCGCCGATCGTTCCCCTTGGCTGCTGCTGATGGCCGGGTTCGGCTGCTTCTTTCTCGGCGATGCCACGTCCATCGTGCTCGATCACACCGTCGGAGCCGCTAAACCGTTCCCATCCTTGGCCGATGTGGCCTATCTGCTGTTCTACCCGCTGGTCTACGTCGCGATCGGACGGTTCCTCAGCTCGACCGGCCACCCCGACCGGGCGGCGTGGGTCGACGCGTCGATCTGGACCACCGGCGCGGCCGTGGTGCTCTGGGAGCCACTGTTTCAGCCGTACATCGTCGCCGATGGGGTCAGCGCCCTGTCCTCCATCGCCGGGATGGTCTACCCGTTGCTCGACCTCGGCCTGCTCCTGATGGTGTTGCGGATGCTGGCCGGACGGCTGTCGGTGTACCCGGCCTACCTCCTGCTCACCGCCGGACTCGTATCCCTGGTGGCGGTGGACCTGGCCTTCAACGTCCGCGAGGCGCAGAACGTGTACGTGACGGCGAATTCACCGATGCCGGCTGGCTGTTGCTCAACCTGATGGTCGGACTGGCGGCCCTGCACCCCTCGATGATTCGGCTCACTCAGCTTCGTACCCGCGCGGCCGGGCCGGGCGGCCGGCGACGGCTGCAGGCCCTGCTCGTGCCGGCTCGGTTCGCCCCCGCGCTGATGCTCTACCAGTTGCTCTCCGGTCCGCCGCTGGGCGGAATCAGCGACGGACTGTTCGCCGCCGCGGCCACCGCGGCTCTGCTGGCCCTGGTCGTGGCTCGCGGCCGCGGGCTGCTCACCCTCGCCGAACATCGGTCGGAGTTGCTCAGCGACCGCACCGACGCGCTGGAGACCGCCCTGCTGGCCCGGGAGCGCGCAACCCAGGACCTTCGGCGCCAGGTGGACCACGACACGTTGACCGGCTTGGCCAGCCGGGACCGCTTCGTCGACACCTTGGACTCCGAACTCGCTGCCTGGAACGCCGGCGGATCGCGTCCGTCGATCGCCTTTCTCGATCTCAACGACTTCAAGACGGTGAACGACACGCTGGGCCATGACGCCGGGGACCTGGTTCTCGTCGAAGTCGCGGATCGACTGCGATCGGCACTGCCCGCTGATCACTTGATCGCCCGCTTAGGCGGTGACGAGTTTGCCGTGCTGATCCATGGCGACCCAGAGGTGGCGGCGCAACGGTTGCTGCTCATGCTCAGGCCGCCGCTGCTGCTGCACGGTCATGAGTTGCGTCCCGAGGTCAGCATCGGCGTGACGACCGCCGCTGGGTTGACCTGCTCGTCCGGAGACATGCTGCGCGAGGCCGACGTGGCGATGTACACCGCCAAACGCCGAGGCGGTGGGTGGGCGCGTTACCAATCGGGAATGTCGGCGGTCCTGCTCGAGCAGCTCGACCTGCGCAGCGGTCTGGTCAGAGCGCTCGCCGAGGGGGAGATCGAACCGTGGTTCCAGCCCGTCGTCGACCTGGGCAGCGGCCGGCTGCTGGGCTTCGAGGCGCTGGCTCGCTGGTGCCGCCCCGGACATCCGGCGGTCGGTCCCGGCGAGTGGCTGACCCGGGCGGAGGAGACCGGGTTGGTCTCAGCCATCGACCGGGCGGTGCTCTGCGCGGCGGTGACCCAGTTCGCGGCGTGGCGCGGCGATTCCAGTTGCGAGGACCTCGAACTCTCGGTCAACCTCTCCGGGCGGACCCTGCAGCAACCGGGTATCGAGGATGAGGTGCTCGAGGCGCTGCGCGGCGCGAACGTGCCGCCCGATCGGCTGATTCTCGAGGTGACCGAGCAGGTGCTGATCAAGGATGCGCAGGTGGGCGAACGGTTGCAGCGACTGCGTGCCGCCGGTGTGCGGATCGCCCTCGATGACTTCGGCACCGGCTGGTCGTCGCTGAGCTATCTCGGTCGCTTTCCGGTGGATCTGATCAAGCTGGATCGCTCGTTCACCGCCGAGCTCGGGCGATCACCGGCCGCCGAAGCGATTCCGGCCGCGATCGTGCACCTTGCCCGCGGCCTGTCGATCCAGGCCGTCGCCGAAGGCGTGGAGACCCACGACCAACTGCAGCGTCTCTCCCGGCTCGGGTTCCGCGTGGGGCAGGGATACCTCTTCGGGCGGGCGCGGCGTGCCGTGGAGTGCCAAACGCTGATCCGATCGAGTCGGCCCGAGATCGGCAAGGCGATCACCCTCGGGGCAGCCGGCTAGCGGTAGGCGTCCAGGCCGAGCTTCACGGCCAGCCCCACGCCGATCAGGCCGATGCCGATCCGTAGCGGGGTGTCCGAGATCCGGCGGACGATCCAGGGCGCGAGCAGGCCACCCAGAAAGCAACCGGCGGCCAGCGGCAGTACGAACCGCCAGGCCACCGGTCCGAACACGGCGAATCCGATGGCAGCCAACAGGTTCGAGCTTCCCACCACCATGTTCTTCAGCGCATTGAGCCGGGGCATCGAATCCGGGATGACCGCGCCGAGCAGCGCCAGTGCCAGAACGCCTGCCGCGGCGCCGAAGTATCCGCTGTAGCCCCCGATCAGGACGATTCCGACACTCACCATCGGATGGCCGGCGTGCAATCGTTGCGCATGCAGCTGCTGCAGCCAGGGGCGTACGAGCAGGGCGACAGAAGCCACCGCGATCAGCCACGGCACGACGTAGCCGAAAAGGGCCTCCGGGGTGGTCAGCAACAGCGCCGCGCCAGCCACCCCGCCGGCTGCCGACAGCAGGGCGTACCGACGGATCCGTACGCCCTGTCCGCGCAGTTCCGGCCGGGAGCCGGCCAGTGCTCCTGCGGTGCTGAGGGTCAGCGCGACGGAGTTCGTGACGTTGGCGATCAGCGGCGGGAGCCCGGCGGCGAGCAGCACCGGATAGGAGACCAGGGACGCTATCCCGGCTCCCACTCCGGCGATCCCGGCCAGGATTCCCCCGAGAATCAGGATCAGGGCGTCGACCGGCGTCACCAGCGCAATCGCTCGTGCACGAGCGGGCGCCACTCCTGGCGGTTTTGACGCAAACCACCAGAAAGGGTCACCCACCTGAGGCTAGGTCCGCGGCGAGAGTCGCGTACAGCCAGGGTGGGCCGACCGGGGGGTAGCCTGGCGCCCGGGGTGTACCGATGGATCGGTCGCAGCTTTTCGCCTCGCTCGCGCAGGCTCCGCTCAACGCGGATGACATCGTCTATGTCGAGCGGCGCGGTACGCAATACTCCTGGGCTCTGGTGACTCCGGGCGCGCAATCTCCCGCATCCGCTGCCGGCGCTGACGTGTGGATGTATTTCTCCGGCGCCTGGCCGCAGAACGACCCGGTAGGCAGCGAGGCGTTCTGCGCGGACATGCTGGCTGAGATGGAGTCGATGGCCGGAGGCGACGACCGGTGCCGGTGGCCGTTGGATCAGCCCTGGCCACAGCTGCACTGAGCAGGCGATCGTGGACTATCGAGTCTCGGCGCAGGAGCGGGCGACATTCAAGCGGTGTCGCCGGCAGTGGGACTTCGGCTCGATCCACCGGCAGCGCCTGCAGACCCTCGACCCGGCGCCGATCGACCTGAACCAGGCGATCCGTGACGCGCTGGCGGTGTACTACTACCCCGGCATGTGGGACTGGCAGAGCGCCATTGTGCTGCCGCTGGTCCGCAAGGCTTTCATGCGCTCGATCGCGGCGGCTCCGCCCTCGGCAATGCGGATGGAGGCACTCGATCTCGGAACCGAGTTGTTGGAGCGGTACTTCGACTGGGCGCCGAGCATCGACGACTTCGGCCCGCTGAAGATCGAAAGCGACGTGGAGGTCCTGGTCCCCGACATCAGGGAGCCCGGCCGCGGTTTGCTGTCCGCCGACGGGCAGCGGGTGCTCTACACCGAGCGGGTGGCGATGGTGGCCGCCGACGCCGCCGACGAGTACTGGGTGGTGCTGCATTCCGTCGGGCCGGAATGGCGCGACGTCGAGAACCTGTTGCTGGACGAGGCCTCGATCGCGGCCTGCTGGGCCTGGGAGCAGACCTATCTCGGGATGGACGTCGCGGGGACCATCTACAACGAGATGCGCTGCGCTGCGCTGGAGAATCTGGGACCGGCGCCGAGCGAAACCCGGACCGGTCGTGACGGCCGCGGTGGCTACTCGCAGAACGAGCCCAGCGGCGGCGGGCGGGGACTGCCGCGGGCCGAACGTCCGGAGCGGCTGCACAGTCGGCCGGCGACCGTCGAGCGAGTGGCGCAGGAGATCTCGGGGCCGGTGCGCCGGACCAGGATTCGGCGTGACCGCGCGGAGATCGATGCGGCCAGTCAGCAGATCGGCGTGGAGGTGCTGGAGATGCTGGCCCCGCACCTGGCGCTGTATCCGACTCCGGCACCCGAACACTGCCCGGACTGCGCCTTTGTCGCACCGTGCCTGGCGATCATGCAGGGCTGCGATCCGACAGTGGACCTGGCCTCCCGCTTCCGGCAGGGACCGGCCGCCGTGCCCTACGAGCCTCGGTTGGGGGCCGGTGGTGGTGGTGGCCGCAACATCTCCCTTCCCGGGCCGCCACAACTTTGACCGATTGCTACGAATACTATGAAAGTGTTGTTGCGAAAGAACTGCTTCACGTCGTAGCCTCTCGGTCATGTCAGAGATCAGGGATCCGCAGGCAATGCGGGCGCTGGCCCACCCCGTGCGAATCCGACTGCTGGAGGTCCTGGCCTCGGAAGGGACGGCGACCGCCACGCGCTGTGCGGAGATCGTCGGTGAGAGCGCCTCCAACTGCTCGTTCCACCTCCGGAACCTGGCGAAGTATGGCTTCATCGAGCGCGCCGCCGGCAGCGGTCGTGAGCGCCCATGGCGATTGACCAGCGTGTCCCAGATATTCGACGCGGACCCCGGCGATCCGGAAACCGCCGCCGCCGCCACGGCCTTCGACGAGATGTTGCTCAACTGGGAGTTCACCCGGTTACGGGACGCCAACCGCCGCGGCCCGGATCCAGATCCCACATGGGCAAAGACCACGACACTGGCCGGCGCCACGATGTTCCTGCGGCCCGAGGAGGCACGAGAACTCGGCGACGAGCTAGGCCGGCTCTCGATGCGCTTCATCGAACGCGCAGAGGACCCGAGTCTGCGTCCGGCGGGCGCGCGCGCCGTGCGGATGTTCCTGGCGACCAGCCTGATCACCGATCTCGACCCCCCACCTAGATCTACGCCTCCCGAAGCCGGCTCGGATCTCGGCTCGACGGAGCTGGCATCGTGACCTCTTCGCCGTACGGCAATCCGGCCTTTCGCCGGCTCCTCGTCGGTTGGACCGTCAGCAGCCTCGGCGACAGCGCGCTGTTCCTGACCCTGGCCATCTGGGCCAAGGATCTGACCGGCAGCAATGGCGCGGCCGGCCTCGTCTTCCTCGCTCTCGGACTGCCAATCCTGTTCTCTCCGTTGCTCGGTCATCTTGTTGACCGGGTACGACGGCGCCCACTGCTGATCGTTGTCAACGCCCTCGCGGCCGTCGGGGTACTGGTGCTGTTGCTGGTCGACGATGTCGGACAACTCTGGCTGCTCTACGTCGTCGCGGTCGGGTACGGGCTGGTCGGCATCCTCACCGGTGCGGCGCAGTCCGGCGTACTGAAGGACCTGCTGCCCGACGATCAACTCGACAGCGCCAACGCGACCCTGACCACGATCGATCAGGGGCTGCGGTTGATCAGCCCGCTGCTCGGCGCCGGGCTGTACGCCGTCTGGGGCGGACCTGCGTTGGCGGTGCTGGCCTCGGCGACCTTCGTCCTCGCCGTGGTGGCGCTATGCACGGTGCGGCTCACCGAGTCGGCCGTCGAGCCTTCGGCTCGGGGCGCGTTTCTCGTCGACGTCATGGCCGGCTTCCGGCACATCCGATCGGTGCCGATTCTCTGGCGGATCGTCGTCGCCTGTGCGGTCTCCTTCGGCGTCGTCGGCTTCTTCGACTCGGTGATCTTCGCCGTCGTGGACGAGGGTCTGGGCAAGGATCCCGCGTTCTTCGGAGTTCTGATGAGCGTCCAGGGCGGGGGCAGCATCCTCGGCGGGATCACGGCGGTCCGGCTGCTGCGTCGTGTCGGTGCGGTCCGTACCGTCGGGATCGCGCTTGCCCTGTTCGCCGCCGGTTCGACGACCGTACTCACCACGAGTACGACCCTCGTCGTGATCGGGATCTTCTGTGCTGGGGCTGCTATCCCGTGGCTTGTCGTGGCCATGGCAACCACGCGGCAACGCGCGACTCCGCCTCGGCTGCAAGGGCGTAGCGCCGCAGCGGCCAACATGGCGTTGTCCTTGCCGCAATTGGCCTCGATCGCCGTCGGGGCGGCGCTGGTCGATGTCGTGGACTACCGATGGCTGGGGGCGGCCGCGGTGGTCGTCCTGTCCGTCACCGCCGCGACCCTGCTCCTCGCCCGTAGCCCGGTTGGCTCCACAGACCCCGCTGTGACTGCCCCGAAAGAGCCGGTTCGCTCCTCAACCGCCGCTTTGACGGCCCCGAAGAGCCGGTTAGGTAGCGAGCCGGCCGAACGTCCGCCCCCGCCTGCGGTGGCCCGCGCGACGATGGCGGCCAGCGGCCTACGGTGAGGACATGTCTTCTGCTGCCCCTCCGCGCCGCTGCCATGCGGTCCTCGACCCGCTGCACTCGCTGATCTACTTCGCTCCGGAGGCCGACGAGGCCTTCGCCGAGATCGGCCTGCGGCCTGGCCGAATGACCTACTTCGCCAGCCGGGCGGCCCCGATGGGCGCGGTCAGCGCAGGAGTTGTCACAGCGACGTTCTACAACTTCAACCCAGACCTGGTGGCCAGGCACATCCCGCGGGCGTGGACGCTGGCCGACCCCGCCACGATCATCGACGCGCGATTCCAGTTGGCGGGCAAGGTGTTACGGCGTCTGCTGGGTGACGAGGTCGCGGACTCAGCAGATGTCGAAGCGGCTGCGGCCTTGGCCAAGTGGGCGGCGCAGGCTTGCTCGCCGCAGGGTCGCCCGCTCTACGCCGCGCACGCCGGACTCGACCATCCAGCCGATCCGCTCACCTCGCTGTGGCACTCGATCACCCTGCTTCGCGAGTACCGCGGCGATGGCCACCTGGCTGCGCTGCTGGCGGCAAAGCTGTCCGGGCTCGACGCGCTGATCACCCACCAGAGCACCGGCAAAGGATTCACCCAGGAATTCGCCCAGGCCAGCCGCGGCTGGTCCACCGAGTTGTGGGCCGCTGGGATTGCCGGCCTACAGGAACGCGGACTGCTCGACGAGCGCGGCGGGCTGACCGAAGCCGGCACACAGTTGCGGGCAGAGATCGAAGATCGGACCGACGAGATGGCCCGGGAACCCTACGAGTCCTTGGGCGAGGCAGATCTCGCCCGGCTCACCGAACTCGGACTCGGGCTCACCCGTCGCGTCCAAGCTGCCGGGGCGTTCCCCGCCGAAGCCTTTGCCGCAACGAGTCCGCGCAAGAGCTAGCACTGGGCTCAGAACGCCGGTTCGCTACCCAACCACCCTTTTGAGGGCCCCAGAACGCCGGTCGCTACCCAACCGCCCCTTCAGGGCTCAGCGGGAGATTGCGGTCACTGGAGGCGGGCCGCATGAGCGCGACGATGCGCTCCAGATCCTGGATCGAGCCGAATTCGACCACGATCCGGCCCTTGCGACGACCGATCTCCACCCGAACCTTGGTGTCGTAGGCATCGGACAGCCGCTCGGCCAGGTCGTCGGCACCCGGGGCGGAGATCCGACCGGTTCGCTGCGCGCGAGTCCGGCTGGGCGTGGCCGAAGTGGTGGCGACCAGTTCCTCGGTTGCTCTGACCGACAATCCCTCGGCCACGATCCGGGCGGCCAATGCCTCCTGCGAGCCGCCTTCCTCCAGTCCGAGCAACGCCCGGGCATGCCCAGCAGTTAGGACCCCGGCAGCCACCCGGCGCTGCACCGCAACCGGAAGCCGCAGCAGCCGGATCGTGTTGGTGATCTGCGAGCGACTCCGACCGAGCCGGCTGCCGAGCTCCTCGTGGGTGACACCGAACTCGACCAGTAGTTGGTCGTAGGCCGCTGCCTCTTCCAGTGGGTTGAGTTGCACCCGATGGATGTTTTCCAGCAGAGCGTCGCGCAGCAGCGCATCGTCGGCGGTGTCCCGAACGATCGCGGTGACCGATTCCAGTCCGGCAAGGGAGGCGGCGCGTAGTCGCCGCTCACCCATGACCAGCTGGTACGCGCCGCCGGGCAGCGGTCGTACGACGACCGGTTGCAGTAGGCCGAACTCGCGGATGGAATGTGCGAGTTCGGCCAGCGCCTCCTCGTCGAAGGCCTGTCGCGGCTGCTGGGGATTGGCCTCGATCTCCCCGAGCGGGATCTCACGCAGGGCCAGCCCGGGCACCGGCTCTACGGCCTCGACCCTGGCCTCGACGTCCGCGTCGGTGGGGGGGAGCTCGGGGCCGGCTGCAACCGTGTCGTCCACGGTGGGAGAGGCCGCCGGGGGAACTACCGGTGCCGGAGCAGCCCCCGAGGTGGGGATGAGTGCCGCCAGCCCACGGCCGAGCCCGCCTCGCTTGGTCATGGATTTCCTCCCTGCTCGGCATTCTCTTCTTCGACCGGATCTGCGGGCGGTTCCGATTGGGCGGAATGCGCAGCGGCAGAGCCGCGCTCGGCGATCTCGCGGGCGGCTTCGAGGTAGCTGATCGCACCGCGGGATCCCGGATCGTAGGTCAGCACCGACTGGCCGTACCCGGGAGCTTCGGAGACCCGGACACTTCGCGGTACGACCGAGTCCAGGACCAGTGGGCCGAAATGCCGGCGCACTTCGTCGGCCACCTGATCAGACAGCCGGGTACGAGCGTCGTACATCGTCAACAGGATCGTGGAGATGGCCAGCCCCTCATTGAGGTGCGCCCGGATCATCTCGATGCTGGACAACAGTTGGCCGAGCCCCTCGAGGGCGTAGTACTCGCACTGGATGGGAATCAGCACCTCATCGGCAGCCACCAGGGCGTTCACGGTGAGCAGACCCAGCGACGGCGGGCAGTCGATCAGGATGTAGTGCGGAGGATCGGCGGACACCTCGGTGAGGTAGGCCGCAATGGCCTTGCGCAACCGGGTCTCTCGGGCCACCAGCGAGACCAGCTCGATTTCCGCGCCCGCGAGGTCGATTGTCGCCGGAGCACACCGCAGGCCCGAAACGGTCGCGTGCTCGGCAACGACCTCGGCCAGCGAACTCTCGCCGATGAGTACGTCGTAGATCGACGGCGTGCCCACTGCATGCTCGATGCCGAGTCCCGTGCTGGCGTTGCCCTGCGGATCGGAGTCGATCACCAGGACCCGGGCACCGTGCAGGGCAAGGGCAACGGCCACGTTCACCGCCGTCGTGGTCTTCCCGACCCCGCCCTTCTGGTTGGACACGGTGATCACCCGGGGACGGGCCGGCAGCGCGAACGGATCCTGGTCCCGAGCGTGCAGCACCCGCGAAGCGCGCTCGGCCTCGACGGCGATCGGGGTGGTGGCCGGTGCGGGATTTTCGTCATCAAGCCTGGGCACTTCGGCCAGTCGGTCCCAGATCTCACTGGACACGATGCTGGGGGAGGAGACGCCGGAGGCGGACGTGGTGTCCTCGCTGCTCATCACATCACCGCCTGTGTTTCACGTGAAACATGGTCTCTTGAACGCAGGTAGGTCATGTTTCACGTGAAACATCGCCCCACGTCACCGCGATCACCGTAGTCGTCAACTGCGACGCGGTGCCCGCTCGCTCCCCAGCCGCAACGAAGTGCAGCACCTCGGGGGGCTGGAACCCCAGGCCCTCCAGTACCCCGCGGTCCCGGTCGAGTTCGTCGCCGGCCGAGGCGCCTTTGACCGCCAGCAAGCGTCCTCCCGGGCGCAGCAACGCAGCCGCCCACTTTCCCAGCTCGGCGAGCGGCGCCACGGCGCGGGCGGTCACGACATCGGCAGCCGGCAGCTCACTTCCCTCGGCACCCTCCGGCAGCAGGATCAAGCCGGCAGCCGTTGCCCGAGCCCGGACAACTCGGGCTGGAAGGGCGAGGTCAGCGCAGACCTCCTCGAGGAAGTCCACCCGCCGCTGCTTGGGCTCCACGAGGACCAGGTGCAGATCCGGGCGGGCCAGCAGAAGTGGCAGCCCGGGGAGGCCGGCCCCGGAGCCCAGGTCCACGACGACCGATCCGGACGGGATCAAGGGTGCGATGTCCACACCGTTGAGCAGATGCCGCTCCCAGATCAGCTCAGCCTCACGCGGACCCAGCAGACCGCGGGTGATGCCAGGGCCGGTCAGCCAGTTCGCGAGTCGCTCGGCCAGCGGCAGTCGATCACCGAAGACGGTTGCGGCCGAAGTTGGCGGGGTCACCGATCGGGCAGGATGACCACGCGGCGGTCCGGATCCTCGCCTTCGGACTCGCTGCGTACGCCGGCCGTCGCAGTCACCACATCGTGCACGACCTTGCGCTCGAAGGCGTTCATCGGGCTCATCCGGGCGGTCTCGCCGCTGTCGATCACCCGCGTCACGGTGGTGGCGGCAAGTTCGCTGAGTTCGGTGCGCCGCCCGGCTCGGTAGCCGCCGACGTCGAGCATCAGCCGGGTGCGTACGCCGGTCTGCTGGGCGACGGTCAACCGGGTGAGCTCCTGCAGCGCGTCCAGGGTCACGCCACGCGGCCCGACCAGCGGGTCGAGATCATTGGCACCGACGATAGCCACGACGGCGCGACTTCCCTCGACGTCCAGGTCGATGTCACCGTCGTAGTCGAGGATATCGAGCAGTTGCTCGAGGTAGTCACCGGCGATCTCGCCTTCCTGGACCAGCAGCGCCTCGCCGGTGATCGGAGGCTCGTCATCCTCGCCCTGCTCCGTTGGCTTCGACAAGCCCAGCTCGGAGGAATCCAGCTCCTCGTCCGCCTGCCGCGATGCGCCCTCACCCAGGTCGGCTGGCGCTGACCCGCGCTCAGGATCTACCGACTGGTCCGACCCGGACTCGACGGTATCCCCGCTGCCGCTATCGGCCGGACCCGATGGGAGGAGCGCGCTACCGGCGTCCGGTGCGACGACGTCCCCGTCGGAGGACTGCGGCTCGACCGAAACCGTCAACTCCCGGTCCTCGGTCCGCTGCGGCGGTTGTCGTCGGTCCCGGCTGTCCGCGGTTGGTTCGGTGCTCGACTCTGACACGGTGATGGTCTCCTAGCTCAGCGGTTCTCATGGACTGGATGGGCCGGTCGCGCGGACCTGGCCCGTGGCGACGCGTTCGCGGTGACCCGCCCACCCGCGCTGCGCCGGCTCTATCGCTTCTTTCGCCGATTCTTGTTGGGCGCAGGGTGATTGCGCGGGCGGATGCCCGTACCAGTCTGCGCCTTGGGCTTGGCCGACACGGCCTCGCCGTTGCCGGCCGCTTGCGCCTTATCCGGCACAGCCTTTCCGTTGCCGGCCGCTTGCGCGTTGTCCCGCAGGGCTTTTCCGTTGCCGGCTACTTGGGCCTTGTCGTCGTCCTGAGGCGTCGCGTCGGGAGCGGCGCGGCGCGCAGTCCCGTTGGGGGACTCAGACCTTGTGCCCGCGCCGGTTGTCCCCCCGGACCCCTTGGCTGCATTCGGGGAGGACTTTCCCAACGGCTTGGCCAGCGGTTTGGCCGACTTGGACTGCTTGCCCAACGGCTTGGCCAGCGGCCGGTTCGACTTGGCCGCGCCGGAACGCTTGGCCGCGGTCCCGCCACCGGCGGCCTTGGCGGACCCGATCCCGTCGGACTCGATCCCGTCCGCACCGTCGAGATTGGCAGCGGTCGCGGCGTTGATGACGGGAGTCCGGCCCTTCGGCCCGCGCACCGGCTTGGCGCCGGGCTTGGGTGCCAACTCCTTCGGGTCGATCTTGGGCCGCTCGGCCTCGGCCTTGGCCAGCGCGCCGGCCGAGCCGGGCGGCGGCAGCTTTCTGAGGATGTAGAACTGCTGGCCCAAGGTCCACAGGTTGTTGACGAACCAGTACATCAGCACGCCGAGCGGGAAGAAGAAGCTGGAG
>JACCQS010000054.1 GCA_013814015.1 Geodermatophilaceae bacterium
GCGTCGAACTACGACCGGATGAAGCTCAAGGTCAACGACGAGCTCAAGCAGCACTTCCGGCCGGAGTTCCTCAACCGGATCGACGACATCGTGGTCTTCCACCAGCTCAAGGAGGACGAGATCGTACGGATCGTCGACCTCATGCTGGCCCGCGTCGACGTGCAGCTGGCCAACAAGGACATGGTCCTGGAGGTCACCGACGCTGCGAAGCAGTTGTTGGCCAAGCGCGGGTTCGACCCCGTACTCGGTGCCCGGCCGCTGCGCCGCACGATCCAGCGCGAGATCGAAGACGCGTTGTCGGAGAAGATCCTGTACGGCGAGATCTCACCCGGCCAGATCATCGTGGTTGACACCGAACCAGGTGAGGACGCCGAGGACGAGACGGCGACGAAGTTCACCTTCCGCGGTGAACTCAAGCCGATCGAGGTGCCGGATGCTCCTCCGGTCAGCCTGTCGGCCGGCGAGAGCGAAGCCAGCACCGGCTAGCTCGACAAGAAGCAACGAACCCAACGAAGGCCCGGCCCCGTACCAGCGGAGCCGGGCCTTCGTCTTGCCTGGCTCCCGTTCGACTCAGGGGACCCCTGCGACGTTAGGTTCGTAGCGATCTTCCCCTGATAGCGGGCCCGGTCAGGACAGCGACGCGGGCGCCGTAGGGGGCAGGCGGTGAGAAGGCCTCGGCCCGGATGGAGGGGCCGGCCTGGATTCCGGGATAGCGCCGGATCCAGCGGTCGACCATCCACCGGGGCAGGACCAGGTCTGCGCGCTGGAGGGACGGGCTCCGACGCAACCGGTCGCACACCGCGTCGGCCAGTTTCCACGGCGGGTTTGCCACGACCCGGTACGGCTCGCGAGGCAGGCCGACCTGGCGGAGATCTGCGCGTACGACCGTGACGTACAGGTTGGCGCCGAAGCGGCGATCGAGCTGGGCGGCGCGACCGGGATGGAGTTCGACCGCGATGACCCGCGCGCCGGCCCGCACGAGCGCAGCCGTCAGGGCGCCGGTACCCGCTCCGAGGTCGACGACGAGATCGGTCTCGCAGATGCCGGCTCGATCGACGACGTAGCGAGCTGTGCGGTCATCGAGCCGGTGAAAGCCCCATCGGACCGGTGACCGATCCGAGCTCCGCCTGACCGCGGACACGACGCACCATGACCATGCTCATGCCAGCCATCCTGCGGGAATGCATGCGCCGAGCGCCAACCAATTTAGCCTCAGACAGACCCGGCGAAGCGCGGCAGCTCAGCGCATTGCACCCTTGCTGTCGGCATTGCACCTGTTGCTTCACCGGGTTTGCGCCAGAAACGGGTGCACTGTCCGGCCCGAGTGGGGGTCAGAACGGGACCTGCGTGCTGAGCGGGCCGGTGCCAGGCTCACGACCGGACAGGATGCGGCAGAAATCGATCGCGTCCAGTTCGAGGGTCGGCCCGCCATCACCGAACACCCAACTGCCGCCGGCCAAACCGCTGAGGCGAACAGAGCACGGCCTGCCATGACGTGCAGCCCATTCGTCGACCACATCTGCGACCAGGACGGCGTCGTGGTCCTTGGTCGTGTCCAGCGGTTGTCCGGTGGCCCGGCTGATGTCTATGCGGTGCAGCCACGGGTCGCGGGTGAGGATCGTGTCGATGAGGAACCCGAACGTCCAGGTCTCCGCGGCGCCGCCAACGTCCTGCTGTTCGGGCATGCGGCAACGACGAATCAGGCCGGGAGTGCGTCGCCGAGCGCGAGCGGCGCGTGGGCCGACAACCCGGAAGCGGTCGATCAACTCCTGCGAGGACAGCTCGGCGTTCTTCTCGACCTGTACGGCTGTGAGCGCGTCGATCGGTATGCCACCGCGCTTCTTGGCCGCACCCTGTTGTCGAATCATCTCCCGGACGGAGGCGGCCATCTCGGCCATCCCGACGACGTGGCCGGCCATCGCTCGTACGTCCCAGCCGGGGCACTCAGTCGGTCGCGGCCACTCGCCGCTGTCCAATCCGGCCAGCATGGTTGTGAACCGCTGGTACTCGACGGCGGCCAATCGCAGGAGTATGGCTCGGTCCAGTGTCGAGGTTCGCGGCCGGGTCGTGGTTGGGTCGGTAGGTTGGCTCGTTCGGGTCATGATCTTCTCCATTCAGCGGGAAAGCCCTACGTGGTCGGCGAACATGTCCATTGCGTCATCGAGCAGCCGCACCCACCGGTCCCCGCCGGGGTCGTTGGCCTGCTGGGCGTTGATCAGTCCGCCGATCAGTGCGGTGAACAGATCGAACTGATCCAGGTCTTCGATCCCGAAGCGGGCAAGATGGGCCCGCCCGCGCTCGAACACCTCGATCGAAGGTGCGTAGGACTCGGGGCTGGGCACAAAGCCGGGAATCGTCCGCTGGTTCATCAACTGATGCCGGGCCGGATCGGCGATCGCGAAGTCGAGGAACGTGCGGGCGATCTGCTTCAGCGCGGAGCGCGGGTCCTCCGACAGTGTCGGCTCGGTCTCGTCGACGACGGCCAGGTATTCCGACCAGGCCTGACCGAACATGGCGTCGTAGATGTCGTTCTTCGACCCGAAATATGAGTACAGCGAGGGCGCCCGCATCCCGATCAGGTCGGCGACGTCCCGCAGGGTCAGATCGGCCAAGCCCTTGTCCCGGGCGATTTCCCAGGCAGCCTCAAGAATTTCTGTACGGGTAGCCTGTCTACGTTCGGCCTGTCTATCACGAACCGGAGCCCCTAACATGATTAGGAGGATGCCTCAGGGTGCCAGATCCGTCAAGGCCCGCGGCGTGACCAGCGCTTGATCTTCCACGTTTGTTCGCACAGCTCAGACCGGCGGAGGTAGCTCTTCACCGCGTCGCAGGATCGCGATGCGTTGTTGCACATCGAAGAAGGCCAGCGTCTCCGGCTCGGTCGGCCAAAGGATCTGCTGGTAGGCGGCGATCCCGTCGGCTCGGCTGCGACGGGCGACGGCGTACGCAGCGACAGCCCTGACCGATAGCGACTCGTCGTCCAGTCGCTCGAGTACGGCTCGCTCGGCCATCTCGCGGGTGTGCCCGTCGTCGTTGCCGTGGCCCTCGATCCGACCGATCAGAGCCGTGGTCGCGCGGCTGCGGACCTCCCCGTCCCGGTGGTCGAGTAGGGAGATCAGCAACGAGCTGACGCGTGGATCGTGGATCTCCGCCACGACGCTGATGTCGGTCGGCTCCAAGCGGCCTGCCAACCGCTCGACATAGCGATGCGGGCAGGCCCGGGCCACGGCTCTGCGGGCCGCCGCCTGAGCGTCGATGGCACTGGTGCCGAGGCCGTTGAGCAGCCGGGCATGTTCCTGCGGACCCGAGGTGGAGCCGCGATAGAGCTCGAGCACCCGGTCCACGGCGGCCGCGCCGAAGGCGCCCAGGGCGCGCATGGCGCTGCGGCCTTCGGCGTACCCGAGGCTCTCGGTTCGAAAGACCTCGGCGATCGCGGCGTCTATCCGGCGGGTGAGATCGTCGGCCGGCGGGTCGGTGCTCATGGCACGTCCACCTCCCACCCATCCGGTCCTAGCCCCGGGTTAGCGTCTCGGCGTGCGAATCGGAATCGTCATCTTGCCCGAAGTACGTCGTCCCGAGCTCGTTCGTCGATGGCAGCTGGCTGAGGCATACGGCTTCGACCACGCTTGGACCTACGACCATCTCGGCTGGCGCACCCTGGTCGACTCGCCGTGGTACGCCGCGGTCCCCACCCTGAGTGCCGCCGCGATGGTGACGTCGCGGATCCGCCTGGGCACCTTCGTCGCTTCGCCGAACTTCCGGCACCCGGTTCCGTTCGCGCGTGAGTTGACCGCGTTGGACGATCTCTCCGCCGGGCGCCTGCTGCTCGGTATCGGCTCGGGGGGAATCGGGTACGACACGGCAGTCCTCGGTGAGCCAGACCTGCCGCTGCCGGCTCGTACGGACCGCTTCGTGGAGTTCGTGGCGCTGCTGGACGGCCTGCTCACCCAGAGCACGACGACCTGGTCCGGGACGCACTATTCAGCCATCGAGGCGCGCGTCATTCCCGGTTGCGTACAGGTTCCTCGGATCCCATTCGTGGTCGCGGCCAACGGTCCCCGGGCGATGCGACTCGCCGCCAGGTACGGGCGGGGCTGGGCGACCAGCGGGAATCCGAACCGTGCCGAGGGCACCGATTGGTGGCAGGCATTGGCCGACGTCTGCCACCGGTTCACCGAAGTGCTGGCCGAGGAGGGCCGAGACCCGTCCACTGTGGACCGTTACCTGCAGATCGATGCCGGGCCGGTGTTCTCCATGTCGTCGGTGGAGTGCTTTCGGGATGCCCTTGGCCGGGCACGCGAACTGGGCTTCACCGACGTCGTAACTCACTGGCCCCGAGTCGAAGGTCCCTACGCGGGCTCGGAGAAGATGCTGGAGCAGGTCGCAACCGAGGTGCTGCCCCGCCGGCATGAGCGGTGCGGGCTGCCACGACGGTGACCTTTCGGCCCCCGCGGCTGATGAAGACTCGGCCGTCCTTGGTCGTCCGCCAGTCGAAAGGATCGTCCTCGAGGCCGCTCAACCTGATCGCTCTTGGCCTGGCCGCTCGCCGGCGAGCACGACGCGCCCGTCGTCCAGCTGCTCGACCAGGCCGTCGGCCAGCAGGCTGTCCAGCGCCCGGTTACGTTGCAGCGGATCGGCCCAAACCGGGATCAGGTCCATGGCCCCTGCCGGTGCCGCTGAGCCGCGCAGCACGTCGAGCAGCCGACCCCGCACCTGCCGATCGGTGCCCGCGAATCGCTGGGGCTTGCGGCGCGGACCGTCGTAGGCCGGGGCCCCGGCCAACTGCCAGGCACAATCCGGGCGTACCGGGCAGGTGGTGCAAGCCGGCGCACCAGCCGTACAGACCAGCGCCCCCAACTCCATCACCGCCACCGAGAGCAGCGCCGCTCGCGCCGGCTCCGCTGGGAGCAGCGCTTCCACGCTCGCTCGGTCCACGGCGGTGACGGCCGGTCCGGCCCGGGCGCGACCGTGTACGGCGCGGGCGAGCACCCGGGCGACGTTGGTGTCGACCACGGGCGTGCGGATACCGAAGGCGAACGCCGCGATCGCCCTGGCGGTGTAGGTCCCGATCCCAGGCAACGACTCCAGGTCCTCGATCGATGCGGGCACCGATCCGTCGAACTGACCGACGACCTGCTGGGCCGCCGCATGTAGCCGTACCGCCCGGCGCGGATAACCGAGCTTGCCCCAGGCGCGTACGGCATCGGCCGGACTGTCGTCGGCAAGGGCGCCTGGATCGGCCCAACGCGCCATCCAGGCACGCCAGACCGGGAGTACCCGAGCCACCGGTGTCTGCTGGAGCATCACCTCGCTCACCATGATCGCCCACGGCGAGACGCCCTTGGCCCGCCACGGAAGATCCCGCGCGGCAGCGGCGTACCAGTTCAGCAGTACCTCGGGCTGCAGCGCCCCGCTGTCGCGTTGGACCCGGAGCGAGGCGGAGGTCGGACTGGGCGGCATCGCTGGCCAGCCTTGCATGCCGGAGTCCTGTCGCGGTCATTCGGGCGGTTGTGTAGCGAACCTGCGCTTTGCCCGGGCTCAATCGGGCGGTTGTGTAGCGAACCGGCCGGTGGATGGCCAACTTCAGGGACACCGGCGTGGGAGAGCCAGAGCGGAGGCGGTGGCCGATACCGTCGCAAGATGCTCCATCCGATCGGCCGACTGCCTTCCCAGATCTATTGGCGGCGACGGCTGCTGGTCGGAATCGTCGTGGCCCTCGCCTTTGCCGCCGGGTGGTTCTTCATCGGCGGGGCGTCCGGGGAAGCGGACGGCGTGGCGACGGATGTGCCGACTGAGACCACGTCGCGGCCGCCCTCCGAAGAGCAGGCATTACCGGGACTGGAGCAGATCGTGCCCAGTCTCGTCCCCGCCGAAGCCGCAGATTCCGGTACGCCGGCCGCGGGTTCGACACCTGCTCCCGCGCCGGTGCCCGAGCCGGAGCCGGTCGAACCGGGGCCCTGCCCCGACGAGGCGATCGGGCTGACGGTCGGATCGGAGTTCCCCGAGTACGCGGCTGGGAGCAAGCCGCTGCTCGGTCTGAACGTCACCAACATCGGTGCTGTCCCATGCCTTCGCGATCTCGACCTGGCGCTGCAGACCTGGGGGCTCTTCGCGGCCGACGGGACCCGGCTATGGGGTAGCAACGACTGCTATCCCGAACCGTCCGTACCCAGTTCCACGCTGCTGGCCCCCGGTCAGGTCGTGACGTTCTCCATCATCTGGTCGGGCCAGACCAGCGAGCCGACCTGCACAGCGCAACGGCAAGAACTTGGCCCAGGCGCGTACATCCTGCGCGGCTACCTCGGCACCGTGCTCAGCCCGGACGTACCCCTCGTCCTCACCTGAGCGGCCCGTTCGCTGATCGGGCCTGCGGTGGGGAGGATAGGACCGCGTAGACCGGGTCGAATCCTCCCCTCGGTCGTCCGCGCCCGGCGTGGTGGAACTGCTTCAGACGTAGCGTTCCAGGATGCTGTTCTCGGCCAGCCGGGACAGGCCCTCACGAATGCTGCGGGCCCGAGCCTCGCCGACACCGTCCACAGCCTGCAGATCCTCGATCGTCGCGGCCAGCAGCTTCTGCAGGGCGCCAAAGTGGTCGACCAACCGGTTGATGATCGCCGGAGGAAGCCGCGGCACTTTGTTCAGCAGGCGGTAGCCCCGGGGGCTGATTGCGTTGTCCAGGGTCTCGGGGGCCAGGCCGAATCCGAAGGCGCGGGCCATCTGGGTGAGGTCCAGCAGATCTGCCGCGGACAGTTCCTGAAGTTCACTGAGCACGTCTGGCGCCCTGCGGGACTTGCGGCTGGTGGGTAGGTAGTCGCGAGCCAACAGCTCGCGATCGTCCTCGATCCCGCCGAGCAGCTCGCCGAGTTGCAGCGACAGCAGCCGACCGTCGGTGCCCAATTGCATGACATAGCCCTGGATCTCATCAGCGATCCGGCGCACCATCTCCAGCCGCTGGCTCACGCTCATCGCATCGCGGACCGTGACCAGGTCCTCGATCTCGAGGGTCAACAGCGTCCCGGCCACTTCGTCCAGGCGAAGCTTGTATCGCTCCAGGGTGGCCAGCGCCTGGTTGGCCCGAGACAGCACCGTCGTGGGGTGTTCGAGGGTATGCCGGCGCCCGGCGACGTAGACGCTGATGATCCGCATCGACTGACTGACCGAGATCACCGGCAGCCCGGTCTGGATCGCGACCCGCTCGGCCGTACGGTGCCGGGTCCCGGATTCCTCGGTGGGGATCGAGGAGTCAGGCATCAGGTGCACTCCGGCCCGTACGATCCGGCTGAGGTCACCAGACAGGATCACCGCGCCGTCCATCTTGGCCAGCTCGCGCATCCGGGTGGCAGCGAACTCGACGTCCATCGGAAAACCGCCGGTACTCATGCTCTGCACGACCTTGTCGTTACCGAGCACGATCAGGGCGCCGGTGTTGCCGGCCATGATGCGCTCCATGCCTTCCCGCAGCGCTGTACCGGGGGCGATCAACGCCAGCACGATGCGCATCGAGACGTCGGGGTCGGGTTCGACCACGGGTGGCACGCCTCCTCCTGGATGACTGGCCGGCCGCTGGATGGGTCGTCGCGTGGACACGACAGAGATATCGGCGCGTCGGTCACCGCGCGTCGTTGGTCAGCATAGGTCGCCGCGGCAAGTCGGCTCAGCCGAGCAGCGCGGCCAGCGCCACCCCCAGTGTCGGAGCCTGCAGTACGTCCGCCGCACCGGACTTGCCCGAACTCGCTGCACCCGATCCCGCCGAACCAGAACTGTCCGCCCGCCCCGTGCCATCGGGCGGCACGATGATCGTGCGGTAACCCAGCCGGCTGGCCTCGGCGATCCGGCGGGACAGTCCGCGTACCCGTCGCAGCTCGCCGGACAATCCCACTTCGCCGATCGCGATCACCCGGCCGGGCAGGGCCTTGTCCAATCGGGCCGAGGCGATCGCCAAGGCGATGGCCAGGTCTGCTGCCGGCTCGGTGATCCGGACGCCTCCGACTGTGGCCGCGAACAGGTCCCGGTCGGACAGTCGAAGCCCAGCATGGCGTTCGACGACGGCCTGTACGAGCGCGACACGTGAGCTGTCCAAACCGCTGACAGCCCGCCGCGCCGGCCCGCCACTGGTCTCGTTGACCAACGCCTGGACCTCGGCGACCAGCGGCCGGGTGCCTTCCATCGCAACCGTCAGGCACGTCCCCGCGACCGGTGCGCGGTGACTGGAGACGAACATCGCCGACGGGTCGGGCACGCCGACGATGCCGGTTTCCTCCAGGGCGAAGCAGCCCACTTCCTCGGCGTTGCCGAAGCGATTCTTGGTGGCCCGCAACAGCCGCAGTGTGGAGTGCCGTTCGCCCTCGAAGCTGAGCACAACGTCGACCAGGTGCTCCAGGGTCCGCGGTCCGGCGACGCTGCCGTCCTTGGTGACATGGCCGACCAGGATCGTCGGGAGATTGCGTCGCTTGGCCACCGCCGACAAAGCAGCCGCGATCGTACGGACCTGGCTGACTCCGCCGTCGGTTCCTTCGGTGGCACCGCAGCGGATGGTCTGCACCGAGTCGATGATCAGCAGGCTGGGCGCCACCGCCTCGACCTGGCCGAGCGCGGCGGAGAGGTCGTTCTCCGCGGCCAGGAACAGTTCGTCGTGGCGGGCTCCGATCCGTTCGGCGCGTAGCCGGATCTGGCCGACCGACTCCTCGCCGGAGACCACGAGTGCGCGTCCCTTGCCGTCGGCTGTCCACTGCTTGGCCACCTCGAGCAGCAACGTGGACTTGCCGACGCCGGGCTCGCCGGCCAGGAGCACGACCACGCCCGGCACCAGGCCACCGCCGAGCACCCGGTCCAGCTCGTCGACACCAGTCGGCTGGGCCGCGGCCGGCAGGATCGACAGGGCGGTAACCGGGGTCGCAGCGGTCGTCACCGGTCCGGCCACGGTCGAGGCGCGCACGCCCGCGGCGGATCCGGCCTGTTCGACCGAGCCCCAGCTCTGGCATTCCGGGCAGCGGCCGACCCAACGTGGTGGCGCGTACCCGCACTCCAGGCACTTGTACGCAGGACGAGCGGCGCGAGGAGAGGAGGAGGCCACGACCCGAACGCTACGGCGGTGCACCGACAAACATCCGCCGTTGTGCGCATAACGGTCAGAATTCGCCGGCCGGTTTCGCCGTTGTGCGCATAACGGTCAAGATTGCCTGCGCTAGGACGCGTCGGGGTCGCCTTCCCAGGCATCCACGAAGTTTCGTACGGCCAGCCGCGCCAGGTCCCGCCGGCTACCGGGCCGCTCGCTCCAGGTCAGTGCTTGGGAGGCAAGTTCCAGCTGTTGGGCCTCGTCGAGCCGGTCCAGCATCCGCTCGACGATCTGGTCCCCGGTCGCGCGGAGAAACTCTCGGCGGACAACGGCGTACTGGATCGCGAGTTCTTCGGAGATGTCCACTTCTCACCGCGATTGGGCCGGCAGGGTGTACTCAAGCCAGCCAAGATGACGGTCGGCCGTCAACTGGCCGCATTGCTACTCGCCCTCTTCGGTGTGGAAGTCGAAGCCTTCTTCGCGGTTGATCTCGCGGGTGGGATTGGCCACCGGGACCTCGACGGTGACCTCGCCGGCCTGCTCGAAGACGAAGGTCAACGAGACGATCTCGGAGACCGAGATCTCCTCGGACAGATCGGACAACTCGATAGAGGGGAACTCGGTCGTACCGAACTGCAGAATTCCTTGGGCGGGAACCTCCACCTCGACACTGGCCTCGTCCCCGGCGTCGTCAGTCGGGACGGCGGCGTCGTCGAAGAACTCTCCAGTGACCTCGATCAGGGTGTCCTCGGCCAGCCCCTGGTTGGCCACGGCAAGCACCAGTTGAGCTGTACTGCCCTCGGCGTACGTGCCGCCGGAAGGATAGAGGATGCGGATGTCGCGCAGGGCCAGTTGGCCGACATTCGCCGACGAGCCGTTGACGGTGGCCACCTGGGTCGAGGTCTGCGTCACCTGGCCGGCGCTGCACCCGGTCACCGCGGCGACAGCGGCCATGGCAACGGCGCCCAGCAGGGGGATCTTTCGGGGCAGGCGGGACACCGTGGCGACCTCCGTGGACGGGCTGACCGTGGCGATGGTGGCCGATCGAGCGCGGCCGCGAACCCGGTCAGACTAGCGGTAGGGCCAATCCCCTGGTGCGAGAGTCACGCGGGCGCAAAGCTCGGACCATGGCAACCAACATGATGAAGGCGATGATGAGCGACCTGGGCGAGTTGCGCTTCCAGCCGACCGAGAAACGGGTCCGAGCCAGGATCGAGGGAACCACGGTCGTCGACAGCACCCGGGCGGTCCTGGTCTGGGAACCGCGCCGGGTGGTGCCCTCCTATGCCGTACCGATCGAGGACGTGCAAGCTGACGTGCGCCGGTCCGCGGAGCAAACCGGCGGAGCCTCGCCGGACATCGGCTACCGGATGCCGGATCTCGCGCAGGTACCGGTGCTCACACCGGAGATCCCGTTCCAGGTGCACAGCACCGAGGGCCGCGCCATAGACGTCCGGACCGCCACCGTGGATCGCCGGGCCGTGGCCTTCGAGCTGTCCGATCCTGATCTCAGCGGCTATCTGAATCTGGACTTCGACGGCTTCGACGAATGGCTCGAGGAAGATGAGCCGATCGTCTCGCATCCGCGGGATCCCTTCAGCCGGATCGACATGCGCCGGAGTTCGCGCCATGTGCAGATCGAAGCCGACGGGACGGTGCTTGCCGACTCGCATCGCCCGCTGATCGTCTTCGAGACCGGGCTGCCGGTGCGCTATTACCTCCCCCGCGAGGACGTCCGGACCACCTTGCATCCGACGCCGACCCGGACGACCTGCGCGTACAAGGGTGAGGCAACCTACTGGTCGGCCGAGGTCGGGGACCGGGTGATCGAGGATTTGGCCTGGTCCTATCCCGCCCCACTGCGCGATGCCGCCGACCTGGTGGACCTGGTCTGTTTCTTCGACGAGAAGACGGACCTCAGCGTGGACGGGGTCACGCGTGACCGCCCGGTGACCCCCTGGTCCTGAGTGGTCGCTCCTGGGCCGCTCAGCCGGTGCCGTCGACGCCGAACAGCGGCTCGTCGGGAGCCCGGAGGTCCGCGCTCGGCAGGCCGTCGGGGTGCTCAGCCCGTACCCGGTCCAGGCAGGTCAGCGCGATCGCCAGGTGCTCGCGCTTGCTCGTCTCGTAGAAACTCTGCGCGCCGGCCGACAGCTTCGGGGAGGCATGCAGTGGCTTGTCCGAGACGCAGAGCAGGGTCGCGTTCGGGATCCGGTAGCGAAACCCGTTGGCCGCGATGGTCGCCGACTCCATGTCCACTGCCACGCAGCGCGCGGTACGGATGTCGGACAGCGCGATCCGCTGGTTGAACTCCCAGTTGCGGTTGTCGGTGGTGTAGACCACGCCGGTCCGGTAACGGGCGTTGCGTTCCTCGAGAGCGTGCAGCAGGAACGAATTCAGCCGGTGGTTCGGGATCACCGGCACCGTGGTGGGCAGGACGTCGTCGAGGACGTGGTCCGCGCGCAGGTACGAAGTGGCCAGCACGAAGTCGCCCAACTGCTGGTGATTTCGCAGCCCACCACAGTGCCCGATCATCATCATCGTGTCCGGGCGCAGTACCGCGAGATGGTCGGTGAGGGTCTTCGCGTTCGACGGGCCGACTCCGATGTTGACCAAGCTGACCCCGTCGCCGTCCGGGGTCCGATGGTGCCAGGCCGGCATCTGCGACCCGGCCCGCGCCGGACCCTCGGCATCCGGGAACCGCTCCCGGAACGCGTCGACGTGGATCGCGTAGTTGGTGAACACCACATGCCGCTCGAAGGACTCCGCCGGCGTCCCGCAGTAGTGCGCGAGGCGGTCGAGGGACAACGCCATCCGCTCCGGGCCGAACAGGAACAGCTTCTTGGCGCGAAGGTCGAAGCGGTCCTCCTCGAGCGCGGCGAAGAACCCGGGATCGGAGAAGCCCAGCGCCTCCCGCGACGGCCGTACCGTGATCACCGCACCGTGGGACAGCAGGGCGCTCAACTCACGCGCCAGATACCGGCGTACGGCCGCCGGTCGGGCGAACTCACCGGTGATTCTCGGGTTGTGTTCCGACCACGGACGTACGACGTCGACCGCCGGATACCAGCCGTCGGCGTCGATCCCGGTCAGCGACTCGACGAGTTCGGTGACAGCGGCAGCGAGCTCCTCGGGCCCCAGCGTCGCGCCGTCGACAGTGACCTCCACGAGCGCGATCCTAGGAGTCAGCCGCAGACCCGACGCCGGACAGCACCCTGCTGGGCCGAAACGTGGGACACCGAGCCCGTCGCGGCACGGCAATCAGCTGAGCGAGGTGCCACCCAGGACCAGCAGAGCGGTGTCCAGGACCGCCAGCACGACGACCCCGGCGAAGGCCCTCCGGCGCAACTCCGGCCGCCCGAGCCCCGCTGCGGCCGCCACGGCGGCGGCGGGGACGGCCAGCGCCAGGGCGAGCCAGCCGATCGCCCCCGGTGGCCCCGGCCGCCCCAAGGCCAGGACAGCCGTCGCCGCCAACAGCAGCACCGATCCGGTTGCCGCGGCCGGTCCGGCACCGATCCGGTGCGGCAGCCCGCGTACGCCGGTGGCCACATCGTCGTCGAGATCGGGTACGACATTGGCGAAGTGCGCACCGGAACCGAGCAGCGCCCCGCTCAGGACCAGCCAGTACGGCGCTGCCGGCTGCCCTGGGGCCGCGGCCACGACGAAGGCTGGCAGCAGCCCGAATGCCACGGCGTACGGCAGAAACGAGGCCACGGTCGCCTTGAGCCAGAAGTTGTACACCCACGCCGCGGCAACCGCGGTGAGATGCAGTACGCCGGGTACCGGGCCGAGGGCCAGCGACAGCGCCACGCAGGCAACCGCGGCGGCCACGGCGGCGCCGCCGACGAGTTCGGCCGAGATCGCCCCGGTGGCCAGCGGCTTGTCCGTACGCCCGCTGCGCGCGTCCCGTTGCCGGTCACGCCAGTCGTTGCTCCAGCCGATGGAGAGCTGACCGGTGGCCACGGCCCCGGTCACGAGCAGCGATCGGGACGTGTCGAGGCCGGCGGCCAGAGCCAGCAGGAAACCGACGAGACTCACGCCGAGGGCAGGCCCAGGATGGGCACACCGAGCCAAGTTCACGGCACGAGAAAGCGGTCCACCCATATCGACTGCCCTTCTGTCAAGTGCTGGAGAGATCTAAAACTGCCTTGTGACCTGCGCGAACGTCCCGAACGTCCTTTCGGGAGAGTCAGTGGCGGCTGGTATCCTCGGGTCAGCGAAAGGGGTCCATCCACATGGGATTCACCGTCGGCGAGACCGTGGTCTACCCGCATCACGGCGCTGCACTGATCGAAGCTATCGAGACCCGCGTCATCAAGGGCGTGGACACCGCCTACCTCGTACTCAAGATTGCCCAGGGTGACCTGACCGTTCGGGTGCCTGCGGACAATGCCGAGGAGGTCGGCGTGCGCGACGTCGTCGGCCAGGAGGGCCTGAACAAGGTCTTCGAGGTCCTGCGTGCCCCGCATACCGAGGAACCGACCAACTGGTCGCGCCGGTACAAGGCCAATCTCGAGAAGTTGGCCTCCGGCGATGTCAACAAGGTCGCCGAGGTCGTACGAGACCTCTGGCGTCGTGACAAGGACCGCGGTCTATCCGCGGGCGAGAAGCGGATGCTGTCCAAAGCCCGTCAGATCCTGGTCAGCGAACTCGCCTTGGCCGAAG
>JACCQS010000126.1 GCA_013814015.1 Geodermatophilaceae bacterium
CCGCGGAACTTCTTCATCATCAGCGGAGTGTTGTTGTTGCTCATCACCATCGGCACCCGGTTCCGCCGCTCCGAACCTGATTCTGGCGCCGGAAAGGCCGCGGTTCGCCGGGGGCGAACGACGGATCAACCGGCGCCCGGTGCCGGCTCTTCGCCCGCCGCCGGATCGCCCCCACAAACCGGCAGCCGCCTGCCACCGGTGCCCGGACCGACGGGACGACACGAACCACCGGCGCCGCCCAACCCTGCATAGAGTTTCGACGTCGTGCATAATGATGCATTGTGGCGTCCAAACAGTTCAGTGCAGCCGTAGCCGGCGCCTCGGGGTACGCCGGAGGTGAGTTGTGTCGGCTACTCGCCGGCCATCATGGGATCGCGCTTCGTACCGCCTGCGCAGCCTCATCAGTGGGCGACCCGCTCAGTGCCCACCATCCACACCTGCACGCCCTTGGGGACTATGTTCTCGCGCCGACTGACCTGGCGACGCTGGCCGGTCACGACATCGTCTTCCTGGCCCTGCCGCACGGTCATTCAGCTGAGTTCGGCGCCGAGTTGTCCGCCGAGACTCTGGTCGTCGATCTGGCCGCGGATCACCGGCTGTCCAGCGCCGCGGATTGGGAGCGTTGGTACGGCGGGACATATGCGCCGGCCTGGCCGTACGGGATGCCCGAGCTTCCGGGCGCACGCGAGAAGCTCGTAGCGGCACGCAGGATCGCCGTACCCGGCTGCTACCCGACGGCCGCAATCGTGGCCATGGCTCCGGCCCTGGCGGCTGGTCTGGTGGCTCCCGACGTTGTCGTCGTGGCCGCGAGCGGCACATCCGGTGCCGGTCGCAAGCCCGCCAGCAACCTGCTGGGCAGCGAGGTCATGGGCGCGGTCAGCGCCTACGGCGTCGGCGGAGCCCACCGGCACACGCCTGAGATCGTCGAGCACCTCAGCCATGCAGGCGGAGTCGAGGTACGAGTGTCCTTCACCCCGATGCTCGCCCCCATGTCACGAGGCATCCTGGCCACCTGCAGCGCACCGCTGGCCGGAGAATCCGATCCGCACGCCGCCCGGTCGGTGTATGAGAAGGCCTACGCCGACGAGGCGTTCGTCACTGTGCTGCCCGACGGCGCCTGGCCGAACACCGGCTCCGTCCTGGGCTCGAACTCCGTCCACCTCCAAGTCGCCGTGGACGCCGCTGCGATGCGGCTGGTCGTGGTTGCAGCCCTGGACAACCTCACCAAGGGGACGGCGGGGGCCGCCATCCAGAGCGCCAACCTGGCGCTGGGACTTCCGGAGACCATGGGTCTGCCGACCGTGGGATTGGCACCGTGAGCACCACCGCCGCACGGGGGTTCCGGGCGGCCGGCGTCGCCGCCGGCCTGAAGTCTTCTGGTGGCCTCGATGTCGCTCTTGTCGTCAACGACGGCCCCTCCTACGCAGCAGCGGGCGTCTTCACCAGCAATCGGGTCAAGGCAGCCCCCGTCCTTTGGTGCCAGCAGATCCTGACCTACGGCCAACTGCGCGCTGTCGTACTCAACTCCGGTGGTGCCAACGCGTGCACCGGGCCGGACGGATTCGCCGACACCCACCGCAGCGCTGAACATGTGGCCGCTGAACTGGAGATCGGCGCGATCGACGTCGGGGTGGCATCTACCGGGCTGATCGGCCTGCGGCTTGCGATGCCTGAGCTGCTGACCGGGATCAGCGCCGCCGTCAAACAACTGTCCACCGAGGGTGGGCACAACGCCGCGGAAGCGATCATGACCACCGACTCGGTGCCCAAACAGGCCAGCGTGACCCGCGACGGCTTCACCGTGGGCGGAATGGCAAAGGGCGCCGGCATGCTCGCACCCGGATTGGCAACCATGCTCGTCGTCGTCACCACCGACGCCCAGGCAGACGCCAGGACGTTGCAGTCCGTCCTGCGGCGGGCAACCGCGATGACCTTCGACCGAGTGGACAGTGACGGCGCGATGTCGACGAATGACACCGTGCTCCTACTCGCCAGCGGCGCCAGCGGCTGCGCACCCGAACCGACGGCTCTGACGCAAGCCGTGACCCAGGTCTGCGATGACCTCGCTCAACAACTGCTCGCCGATGCCGAAGGTTCCACCAAGGACATCTCGATCACCGTCGAACAGGCCGCCACCGTGGACGATGCACTGGTCGTCGCCCGGGCGATCGCCCGCAACAACCTGGTCAAGTGCGCCTTCTTCGGTGCCGATCCCAACTGGGGCAGGATCCTGGCCGCGGTCGGCACAACCACCGCCGCGTTCGATCCCGACGACCTCGACGTGGTCATCAACGGCATCGAGGTCTGCCGCGCCGGAGGGATCGGCGAGGACCGGGACACCTGCGACCTGACCGGTCGAGCCGTCGGGGTACGGGTACGTCTGCACGCCGGAAAGGACCAGGCCACCGTATGGACGAATGACCTCAGCGTGGCCTATGTCCATGAGAACTCGGCGTACAGCTCGTGACGGCCTACGAGGTACCGAGCCAGGTTCGACGCTGGGGGAGCAGTCGCCCGATGCGGCCCGACGACCCTGAGCGCGACGCTGCCCGGGCGGCGATCCTGACCGACGCCCTGCCCTGGCTCAAGGAGTTCTTCGGGCAGATCGTGGTGATCAAGTACGGCGGTAACGCGATGATCGACGAAGACCTGAAGCGGGCCTTTGCCGAGGACATGGTGTTCCTCCGGTACGTCGGCATACGCCCGGTGGTGGTGCACGGTGGCGGACCGCAGGTATCGGCGATGCTGAGCCGGCTGGGGATCGCGAGCGAGTTTCGAGCCGGACTGCGGGTGACCACCGAGGAGACGATCGACATCGTCCGGATGGTCCTGGTCGGTCAGGTCGGTCGAGAGCTGGTCGGCCTGATCAATGCGCACGGTTCGCACGCGGTAGGCCTGTCCGGTGAAGATGCGCACCTGTTCACCGCAGAGCGCACCATGGCTCAGGTGGACGGCGAACCCGTCGACATCGGGCTGGTGGGCGACGTGGCCGCGGTCAACCCGGCGGCGGTTCTCGACCTCGTCGCGTCCGGCCGGATTCCGGTCGTGTCCTCAGTTGCGCCCGACGTCCATGGCACCGTGCACAACCTCAACGCCGATACCGCCGCCGCCGCGCTGGCCGCAGCCCTCGGGGCGGTCAAGCTCGTCGTACTCACCGACGTCGAGGGGCTCTACAGCGACTGGCCGGATCGCTGCTCACTGGTCCAACAGATCACCACCGGCGAACTGGAGACCGTGCTGCCGTTCATCGACAGTGGGATGGCGCCGAAGATGGCGGCCTGCCTGCGCGCTGTCCAGGGCGGCGTCAAGCGCGCCACGGTGGTCGACGGCCGGCTGCCGCACGCGTTGCTGCTCGAGATGCTGACCAGTGAGGGCACCGGGACGATGGTTGTCCCGTCACCCTCGTCCGCCCCGACGACCGGAGAGGATCCGCAGCGATGACTGCACCCACGGCTACCCTGATCCAAAGGTGGGACGCGGTGATGTCCGCGAACTACCGGACCCCGCCGATCGCGCTGGTCCGCGGGAGCGGCGCGCACGTGTGGGACGAGACCGGCAAGGTGTATGTCGACCTGATCGGCGGCATCGCGACCAACGTCCTCGGCCATGCCCACCCGGCCGTCGTCGAGGCAGTCACCCGCCAGATCAGCACCCTGGGCCACACCTCGAACCTCGTCGTGAACGAGCCCGCGATCCTGCTTGCCGAGCGGTTGCTCGACCTCGTCGGTCGTCCCGGTCGGGTCTTCTTCTGCAATTCCGGCGCTGAGGCGAACGAGGCAGCCTTCAAGGTCTCCCGGCTGACCGGGCGGACCGGCATCGTCGCCGCTCTCGGCTCCTTCCACGGACGAACCATGGGCGCTCTCGCGCTCACCGGTCAACCGGAGAAAGCCGCCGCATTCGCCCCGCTGCCCGCCGGCGTGACACACATCCCGTACGGCGACACCGCGGCTCTCGACGCGGCCGTGGACCAGGACACCGCGATGGTGATGCTGGAGCCGATCCTCGGGGAGGGCGGCGTGGTGTCCGCGCCGCCGGGATATCTTGCCGACGCCGAGGCCGCAGCCCGCAGCGCCGGGGCGCTGTTCGCCCTCGACGAGGTGCAGACCGGAATGGGGCGGACGGGTGCTTGGTTCGCTCATCACTCCAGTGGTGTGCAGCCGGATCTGCTGACCCTCGCCAAGGGGCTCGGTGGGGGGCTGCCGATCGGGGCGATGCTCGCCTTTGGGCAGGCCGCAGAACGGCTCCAGCCGGGTAGCCATGGGTCCACCTTCGGCGGCAACCCGGTCTCCTGTGCCGCAGCGCTGGCCGTGATCGATGCGATCACGAGCGAGGATCTGCTCAGCCGGGCCAAGCACATCGGCGAGTCGATCGTCGCTGGGGTCGCGGCTCTGGGCAATCCGTTGTTCACCGGAGTCCGCGGCGAAGGGGCACTCCTGGCCATCACGATGTCTCTTCCGGAGGCGGCGGCACTCGAGTCGGCGTTGCGTACGGCCGGATTCCTGGTCAACGCGGTCGCCAAGGACGCCATCCGGCTTGCTCCGCCGTTGGTGATCACCGACGACCAGCTGAGCGCGTTCCTCGATGCGCTCGGTTCGATCACGATTGGCAGCGACTCATGACCCGACACTTCCTGCGCGATGACGACCTGACCTCCCAGGAGCAGGGCGAGATTCTCGCCCTCGCAGCCGACCTGAAGGCCAAGCGGCCGGCTGGCCCACGGCCACTGGACGGGCCTCGAACGGTCGCCCTGATCTTCGACAAGCCCTCCACCCGTACCCGGGTGTCGTTCTCCATCGGGATCGCCGAACTCGGCGGATATCCACTGGTGATCGATGCCCAGAACAGCCAAC
>JACCQS010000150.1 GCA_013814015.1 Geodermatophilaceae bacterium
GAACGCGGCTGGGCGCCAGCGAGATTCGAACTTTGGCTGACCGACACGTGGAGCCGGCTCTTCCTCGCTGAGCCACCCGTAGGCGACTGACCAGGACCCACCCACGCGGGGTCACCCGCAAGCCTCGCCGATGCGGGCCGATCATCGCTGGTCGTCGACTTGGCCCGTGCAGGTACTCCACGGTCTCTTGACGACATGGGCTCGGCGTGCCATCTTAGATTCGTCCGAAGGATCTTCGGGTCAATATCCAGAAGAGGAAGTTATGGCTGATACCCAAGCACTGAGAGCTCGTCCCATGAGCGAGTCGACGAGCGGCTCTGGGCCGGTTCCGGTACTGCTCGGCGCTGCCCATCGGGTGGCGATCATCCTGAGTGGAATGCTCGCCGGGGCGATCCTGGGGACCTGGCTGAGTGAGGCGTCGTTGGACAGCTCGGCCGCGCTGTGGATCGGGTATCACCAGGCCATCACGCCTGGCTACACCCAGACGGTGCCACCGATCGGCGGGCTCGCGTTGGTGGCAACGCTCGCTTCGCTGGCCGCGTCGTGGCGGGATCCACGTACCCGCCGGCTCGTCCTGGCGGCCGTGGGGTGCCTGCTCGTCGGGTTGCTCGTCACCGTCGTCGTGCACTTCCCGATCAACGACCAGATCATGACCTGGCAGCCGGACGCGCCGCCCGCGGACTGGCGAGACCTCCGCGCTCGTTGGCTGACCGCGCATGCCGTACGCACATGGGTGGCGGTCGCCGGCTTCGTGCTCCTTGTGCTCGCCTTCTCGACGCGGCGGCGAGTGCCCGACGCCTAACGGTCGTGGATCTTAGGATCGCGCCGGATTCCGAGGTGTCCGCAAACCGAGCGGAGTATCGGGACAGCAGCCGTCAGTTCGACCGGTCGCCGAGTCTCCGAGCCTTTTCGGCCAGCTCTTGGACCTGTTCGGAGACCTGTCCGGATACTTTGCGCAGGCGGGCGTCGAGGGTCCGCTCATGCCAGTCCAAGTGCGCAGTCTTGTCGCCCATGAGCGCGCCGCACTCAGCGCACGTTTCCGGCGCGTTCGCAATCTCAGCCATGCCGTGATGGTAACCGCGAGATGTGAGGCACTGCGGCTTTACGTGCCTGGCCTGACGGGGGTGGTAGAGGGAATTTGCGACACTTCCCGGATGGAGCGGGGCGTTGTGCTGGCCGGGGTGGACGGGTACGAGCGCGCATGGCGCGACGGCGATCTGCAGGCCGTGGAGCACCTGTTCACCAGCGACGCGCTACCGGGCATCACCGTACGAGGAGTCCGAGGTCGGCCATGAGGCGATCAAGGCATTCTGGCTCGAGGACGAGGGCGAGACCTTCACCATGGAAGCGATACCGGTCGCCGTAGAGGAAGCAACGGCCGTCGTGCGGGTCCTGGTCAGGTACGGCGATCCCGTGCGTCAGGAGTACCTCGATCTGTGGGTTATGCACTTCACAGACGATGGACGCGTCGACGACTTCGAGGAGTGGGCCTACTGGCCGGGAAAGTCGTTCTCCGCCAGCGCCGATTGACCCGCGACCAGTGGATTCGCCTCCCGGCATGATCATCAGCTTGTCCACCATCAGACGACTTCAGGCCGCCCAGCCTCGGCATCCCAGTCCCCCGAGATCGCGTCCACGAAAGCTTGATCATCGGCTTCCTGCTCACTCGCGGCGATGACCGCTGACTGCCGGTGCGCCTGGGCAGCGAACTCGTCGGCCGCACGTCCGGCGCCCAAATCTGCACCGGCCTGCCCTTTGCCGCTGGAGCCCGGTCTCGGTGCCACGTGACCGGTCGCGCGTCGCTGCCATGCCTAGCGTCCCTTATGACTCCACCGGATCGGTAGTCGTCGCTCGCACGCCGTCCGGACTTGTACGCGTCGCGTCGGTGGTCGACGTCGACGATGATCACCTGCCGCTTAGCCTCGTCGATCCTGTAGCAGATCCGGTACTGCCCCCGCCGCGCACGCCACAGACCCACGAACGGTTCGCGAAGGGGAACGCCGACGAGCCAAAGCTTCTCGGCAAGCGGACCGATGATGAACTCCCACGCGCCGAACGCGGCCGATGCGGGAAGTGACTCAGTCAGCGTGAACCGTCCCGGGACGGTTCACTCGGCGGGCGCGGGAAGGTCCTTGTCCTCCATTTCCCACGCGTGGTCCATCGCATGGAAGGCGCTGTGGCGAATGAGAAACGGCAGGTTCCACGATCGCATCCGTCTGCCCTCGCCGGCGTTGTACGCCCGCATGGTGGCGACGTACGTCTCTCGGTAGTCACGCAGGCCCTTCGGCGTGAGCGCACCGCCCTCTGGTACCCGCAACCCCAATCGCTTCGCGAAGTCCTCGCTCTCGGTGCGGATGGTGTGGCGGATGATCTGGTCGCGGTCGCGCCCACCGCCACGAGGGCCCTTGCGCATCTCAGCGGACACCCG
>JACCQS010000153.1 GCA_013814015.1 Geodermatophilaceae bacterium
CCTCCACCTTGGCCAGCTGACGCTCGATCCGGGCCAGCTCCTTGGCGGCCGTACGGCGTGCTGCGGTTCGGCCCTGCACCGGCTCGCCTTTCTGTCCTGACCTGCGTTTCGCGCCGGAGCTCCGACCAGTACCAGCACCAGCACGGGCACCACGGCCCGCACCGGCATCTGCACCCGAACCGGATGCGGCGCTGCGACCGGATCGACGGGCGAGGTAGTCCTCCACGCCGCCGGTCAGCATCGTGAACGTGCCGTCCCCGGGCAGTGCCCAGATGTGGTCGCAGACCCGTTCGAGGAAGTACCGGTCGTGGGAAACAACGAACAACGAACCCGGCCAGCCGTCGAGGAAATCCTCCAGGACGGTGAGGGTGTCGATGTCCAGATCGTTGGTCGGCTCGTCCAGCAGCAGGACGTTGGGCTGATCCAGCAGCAACCGCAGGACCTGCAGTCGGCGCCGCTCGCCGCCGGAGAGGTCCCGGATCGGGGTGACCAGCCGGTCACCGACGAAGCCGAACCTCTCGAGAAGCTGCCCGCCGCCGAGTTCACCGCCGCCGGATACCGCGACCCGGCCGATGTCGGCCACTGCCTGCAACGGCGTACGCCGCGGGTCGAGCGTGTCCGGTCCCTGGGGCAGATGTCCGATCGCAACCGTGCTGCCTCGCTCGACCCGGCCGGAGTCGGGTTCGACGCCACCGGGGGACTCGCCGTCCAGCAGGCGCAACAGCGTGGTCTTGCCGGCACCGTTCGGGCCGAGTATTCCGATCCGATCCCCGGGGCCGAACCGGGCAGTCACGCCGTCAAGAAGCCTTCGGCCCCCTCGGGTCACGGAGACGTTCTCCAGTTCGAGCACCTTTCTGCCCAGCCGGGTGGTCGCCAGCCGGGACAGGGCAATCGAATCGCGCGGCTCGGGTTCGGTGTCGATCAGGGCGTTGGCGGCGTCGATCCGGAACTGCGGCTTGGACGTACGCGCGGGCGGCCCTCGACGGAGCCAGGCAAGCTCTTTGCGGATCAGCTGGGTGCGCTTGGCCTGGCCGGTTGCCGCCTGCCGGTCGCGTTCGGCCCGGGCCAGAACGTAGGCCGAATAGCCACCGTCGTAGGAGGAGACGGCCGCGTCGTGCACCTCCCAGGTCGTCTCACAGACGGCGTCGAGGAACCACCGGTCGTGGGTGACGAGCACGAGTCCGCGCCCGCGACCGGCGGCGAAGCGTCGGGCGAGGTGCTCGGCCAACCAGGCGATGACCTCGATGTCGAGATGGTTCGTGGGTTCGTCGAGGATCAGCAGGTCCTGGTCACCGACGAGTAAGCGGGCCAAGGCAACCCGACGGCGTTCACCGCCGGAGAGCGGCGCAATTCCGGCATCCAGGTCCAGCCCGGCCAGCAGCGTCTGGACGACTTCGCGGGCCTGCGGGTCGGATGCCCAGACGTGCTCGGCCGCGGCACCGAGAACGACGGCCCGCACGGTTGCCTGTGGGTCCAGTTCGTCCTGCTGTCCGAGCAGGTCCGTACGCAAGCCGCGGGCCCGCGCCACCCGACCGGACTGTGGCTCGCTCTGCCCGGCGAGCAGCCTGACCAGAGTGGACTTACCTCCGCCGTTGCGACCGACGACGCCGATCCGGTCCCCGGCAGAGACACCGAGGCTCACACCGTCCAGAACCGGTTTGATGCCGTACCTGACCGACACGCTCTCGACGGTGACGAGATTCGCCGTCTGGGGTGAGGACATGGGCAGTCCTGACGGTACCTGCGGCCGACTTCAGCGCAGTTGCGGCGCCACCTCATCGGCCACCAGCTGCAGATGCTCGTGGTCACCGAGGTCCAGCGTCTGCAGGTAGATCCGGGTGGCCCCCATCTCGGCGAACGTGCCGATCCGGTCGACGACTTCGGCCGGAGTGCCGGCGAAGCCGCTGTTACGGAGCTCGCCGACGTCACGACCGATCGAGGATGCGCGGCGGCTCAATTCCGATTCGTCCCGTCCGACGCAGAGCACCTGCCCGACGGACATGACCAGCGACGTACGGTCCCGACCGGCCTCGTCACACGCGGCCAACACCCGATCGAAGGCAGCCCGGGTGTCTTCGGCGCTGCGAAAGGCGACGTTGAACTCGGCGGCGTACCGCACTGCCAACGCGGGCGTACGGCGCTTTCCCCCGCCACCGATGATGATCGGCGGTCCGGGTTGCTGCGCCGGCTTGGGCAGCCCCGGCGAGTCGGTCAGCGAGTAGTGCGTCCCCCGGTGACCGAAGGTCTCACCGACGGGCGTGGCCCAGAGACCGGTGATGACCTCGAGCTGCTCCTCGAAGCGGTCGAACCGCTCGGCGACCTCGGGAAAGCCCAGCCCGTACGCGGTGTGCTCGGCCTCGTACCAGCCGGCTCCGAGTCCGAGTTCGATCCGGCCACCACTCATCTGGTCCACCTGCGCGACGGTGATCGCCAGTGGTCCGGGCTCCCGGAAGGTGGCCGGCGAGACAAGCGTGCCGAGGCGGATCCGGGACGTCTCGCGGGCCAGTCCGGCCAGGCTGACCCAGGCATCGCTGGGGCCGGGCAGGCCGTCGGCGTCACCCATCGCCAGGTAGTGGTCGGAACGGAAGAAGGCGTCGAAGCCCAACTCCTCAGTGGACAGGGCGATACGCAGGAGGTCGTCGTAGCTGGCGCCCTGCTGCGGCTCGGTGAAGATTCGCAGTTCCATACCCCCATCCTGGGCGGTGGGATTGATCATCGCCAAACGGGGGCTTGCGGCGCCGATAGCCGCCGCTTTGCCGATGGTCAATATGCGCGTGGCCGGAATCGGCGCGAATCTCCCGCCTCCGAGGGATGCCGGAATGCCGCGCCGCGCGGGAAGATCGAGTTGTGTCGCAGCGCCTGGTGAAACCGCTTATCTCGGGCGCCACCTACCGCTGCGGCGTCCACCTCCTGCTCGGTGCAGTCATCGCGCTGCCCTACGTACTGCTGACCGCCTCGTTCGCACTCGTGCTGGCCAGTGAGCCGCAGGAACTCCCCTGGGTGGCTGTGCTCCTGCTCGTAACGCTGCTGATCGCCATCACCCCGGCTTTCCTGGCCGGGGTTCGGTCACTGGAGATCTCGGCTGCTCGGGAAGTCCTCGGCGCCGATGTCCCGCTGCCGACCGGCGCCGTCTCATCCGCGACCCGGCTGCGCTCGGCGCTCTGGTTCGTCGTGCATCTGCTCAGCGGTGGGGTTTTGGCCGTCGTGCTACTGATCGCAGTGCCAACCGCCCTGGTCTTCATCCTGCAGCGCTTCGGCTCAGACACCCAGATCGTGGACACCTCCGGCCTCGGCTTCCTGGACGGGGTCGACCGGTGGTGGCTGCTGGTTCTCGGCATCGGATTGCTGCTGGCCATCCCGTACGGGACCGCCGCCGCGGGCGTCGGCCTGCGCAGGTTGGCTCCGATTCTGCTCGGACCGTCCCCCGAGGAGCGGATCGCCGCTCTCGAAGCGCACGCCCGGAGCCTGGCTGAACGCAACCGGCTTGCCCGGGACTTGCACGACTCGGTCGGCCATGCCCTGACCATCACCACGGTGCAGGCCGCCGCCGCCCAGCAAGTGGGCGACACCGATCCCGCTTTCGTCGCCCGGGCGTTGGCCGCGATCGAGGAGGCCGGTCGTACGGCGATGGCCGATCTGGACCACGTCCTGGGCTTGTTGCGCGCCGGAGAAGCGAATTCCTCTGCAGCGCCAAGTGACATGGCGCCGCAGCGCGGCCTGGCCGATCTGCCCCGGCTGGTCGAGGAGGCCAGAGCCGCCGGCACGAAGATCAGCAGCGACCTTGCGCCCGACCTGGACTCGGTTCCGGCAGCCGTCTCACGAGAGGGATACCGCATAGTGCAGGAGGCGCTGACCAACGCAATCCGGCATGCCGGCGGCGCTCCGGTGGACCTTCGAGTACAGCGAACCGCTGACGGCCTGCGGATCGACGTCACGAATCCGTTGCCGACTCCGCCGACTTCACCGCCAAGAGTGCAGACCGCCAGCGGCGCAAGCGATCTCGGTGGCCGCGGCCTGACCGGCATGGCCGAACGCGTCCGGGTCCTCGGCGGTGACCTGGACACCGGCCGCCGCGACGAGATGTGGACGGTGTCGGCGCGGCTACCCGGCAGCAGTGCGGGAACCGACCGTCGAGTGGGCGGGCGAAGCCGGGACTCATCCTGGCCGGGGTCAGGATGACCATCCGCGTCGTTCTGGTGGACGACGAGGAGCTGGTACGAACCGGTCTGCGAGCAATTCTCGGCACCGCCGGGGACATCGAGGTGATCGGCGAAGCCGACGACGGTGCGGCCGTACGAGATCTGGTGCTTCGGGTCCGGCCGGACATGGTCCTGATGGACGTACGGATGCCCGACATCGACGGAATCGCCGCTACGCGGCACATACTGTCCACAGTGGATCAACCACCGAAGGTATTGGTGATCACCACCTTCGAGAACGACGGCTATGTCTATGAGGCGCTGCGGGCCGGAGCCAGCGGCTTCCTGCTCAAGCGGGCCCGGCCGGCGGAACTGCTCGAAGCCGTACGAGTGGTCGCCCGAGGCGAGTCGCTGCTGTTCCCCGAGGCGGTACGCCGGATGGTCGCGACCTTCGGCTCCGCGCGCGGAGACGGGTTGGCCGGGGCAGGGCTGACCGAGCGAGAGGCCGAGACACTCCGGCTGGTGGCCACCGGGCTGTCCAATGCCGAGATCGCCGGACGGCTTTTCGTGAGTCTGGAGACGGTCAAGACACACGTCGGCAATGTCCTCGCCAAGCTGGGCGCCCGCGATCGGACCCAGGCGGTCATCGCGGCCTACGAATCCGGCTTCATCACCCCCACCGCCTCCTGATCGAAGGCGAAGATCCCTCGCTCGGGGGAGCGAACTCGTTCTCGTGCGGGAGTGCACAGCCGCCGCTGACCACAAGGGTGGTCCTTG
>JACCQS010000158.1 GCA_013814015.1 Geodermatophilaceae bacterium
ACCGGCTCTGTGACGGCAAGCGGTCCGTCACGCGCGATCAAGGCGGTCAGTCGTTGATCGACCGCGCTGCCGGTTGCTCGGTCGTACTCCACCCAAGCGGAGGTGTCAGCCAGAATCACGCTGCTCCACGAGGCCAGACATCGGCAGGCGGCTCATCGATGGCGCCTGCCCCCCGCATCTCCAGGGCCTCCTCGCGCGTCATCGGCTGGCCGGCCAGGGGGCGCAGCGCAAGGTCCACCGCCTCGGTCTTGGTACGGACCCCGTACCGGTTCATGATCTTCTGGACGTAGACATCCTCGATCTCGATGTTCGTACGCAACCTGGCCATACACCTAACGTACACCCGACGTGTAAAGTGCATTCACCTCAGTTGCGTCCGAAGGCCAGCCGCAGGCCGTGCAGGGTGAGGTCGGGGTCGTGCTCCTCGATGGTCTTCGACGCCGCGATCACCAATGGCGCCAGGCCGCCGGTGCCGATCACTCGCGGGCGGGCGGGGTAGGACTCGGCCAGCTCGCCGAGAATCCGACCCACGAGTCCGTCGACCAGGCCGGCAAAGCCGAATACGACGCCGGACTGGACTGCTGTCACGGTGTTCTTCCCGATCGCGCGCGCCGGTGCGACGAGTTCGACCATCCGAAGTTGCGCTGCTCGCTCTGTCAACGCGTCGACGCTGATCTCGATCCCCGGTGCCAGCGCGCCTCCGAGGAACTCCCCACCGGGTCCCACGACGTCCAGGCTGGTCGAGGTTCCGAAATCGACGACGATCGCCGGCCCGCCGTACCGCTCGTAGGCCGCCAGGCTGTTGACCACCCGGTCGGCGCCCACCTCGTGCGGGTTGTCCACGTGCAGGGGGACACCGGTCTTCACACCGGGACCGATCACGATCGTCGGGAGATGACCGAAGTGGCGGGCCAACATCAAGACGATCTCCCGCCGTATCCGCGGCACCGTGGAACAGGCCACCACACCGGTGACCTGCTTCTGGTCGAGCAGCCCGCAGATCGTCAGCGCCAGCTCGTCGGAGGTCGCCTGGGGATCGGTGCTCACCCGCCAGGACTCGACGATCTCGGACTGATCGAACAAACCCAGCACCGTCTGGGTGTTACCGACGTCGATGGCCAGCAGCATGTCCCCAGACCCGTCCTGTTCCTTCGACTGCCAGAGCCACACCTCGAAGCAGTAGTTCCTGCGCGGAAACCATCAGTCCGCTCGGCTGACCTCCTGTACGTCGACCAGCCTGCTGGAGCCCGGTTCGTCGCGTGGGTCCACCTGCACCTGGTCGTACTCAGATGATGTCTGCAGTTCGTAGTGGACCGGCACCTCTGACAGAACGTCAGCTCCCACATCCGAACGACTCACAACGAGATCGATGATCAATATTTTCGGGTTGATCCCCTGCGGACCGTCGTGCTCGACCAGTTCCGCCGTCCACGAGCCGTCGTCGAAGCACACACAACCATCGACGCACAGCGTCTCCGGCTTGCCTGGCATGCGATCGTAAGAAGCAGTCCATTCGCCACAGAAATCCATCTGTCCTCCTTGCTTCGGCGGCCGGCGATCGGCTCGCTGAGGAGTCTTGCAGCGAGGCATCTAGCTGGATAGGCCTTTCACTGGTCGAGGAACCGCTCCGCTATGCGCTGCGCAGATCGAGGGCTAGATCGAGGATCGGCGCCGAGTGGGTCAACGCACCGACCGACAAGTAGTCGACGCCGGTTTCGGCGTATTCACGCGCCCGCTCTATTCGGAGTCCGCCGGTGGCCTCCAGTTCGGCCCGCCCCCCGACGGCGAGTACGACTTCGCGGAGCAACTCGGGAATCATGTTGTCGCAGAGCAGGAATGTCGCTCCGGCCTCGACGGCCTCCCCCGCCATGTCCACTGTGGTCACCTCAACTTGCAGTGTTACGTCAGGAAAGTGTTCGCGTACGCGCTGCATCGCCGGCACGACGCCCCCCGCGGCCAGGACGTGGTTGTCCTTGATCATCGCGACGTCGTAGAGACCTCTCCGCTTGTTCTGTCCACCACCGACGCGGACCGCGTACTTCTCCAGCGCGCGCAAGCCGGGTGTTGTCTTGCGGGTGTCCAGAATCTGCGCGCCGGTTCCGTGCACGGCGTCCACCCAGGCTCGAGTGAGCGTGGCGATCCCGCTGGCTCGGCAGAGCAGGTTCAGTGCGGTCCGCTCGGCGGCCAGGATGGTTCGAGTCGGTGCGGTGATAGTGGCCACGATGTCACCTCGCGCGACGAAGTCCCCGTCGCTGCGCGACACAGAGATCTCTGCTTCAGGTGGACCGTAGGAACCGAACACCGCCAGCGCGACCGACAGGCCGGCAACGATCCCCGCTGCCCGCGCCACGATTTCGGCGGTGTCCACTTGGCCGGCCGGGATCGTGGCCTCCCCGGTCACGTCGTGCCCGGCATGTGGTCCGTCGCCAGGGAGGCCGAGATCCTCGGCGAGCGCCCGAGCCACGAGCTCGCCCACCCAATCCGGATTCAGGCCTGAGTCGGCGATGCGAGGGTCGTGCGTCATACCGTGGCACCTTGTGCCGCATCGGATTCGGCGCCGATTCGCAACGGGTTGAAGGCGGTCTGCAGCGTGCCGTCGGCATCGAGGGTCACGTCGATCCGGCCCAGCCAGGATGCGTCTGCATCGGGGTGATCCGCTCGCCAATGGCAACCGCGGGTCTCGGTCCGTTGGGTCGCGGCCGCCGTCAGCGCACTTGCCACCATGAGCAGGTCGGTGACCTCCCAGGCTGCGGGACCCGGTTCCTGCACGGCACGGATGGACAGGTCGCGGAGAGTCTCGCCTGCCTTGGCCAACCCGTCGCCGGAACGCAACGCCGCAACGTGGGTGGACATGGCCGCGGTGAGTTCCGATCGGATTGCCGGGTCCAGCGCGCCGTACGGTGCATGCGCTGGAACCGGATCTGCCTGCGGGAAAAGATCTTTGCCAAGCACAGCACCGATCCGGGCGGCGAAGACCAGGCCCTCGAGCAACGAGTTGGAGGCCAGTCGGTTTGCCCCGTGCACTCCGGTACAGGCGACCTCCCCGCAGGCGAACAATCCAGGCACCGACGTAGCGCCCCACACATCCGTACGCAGGCCGCCGGAGGCGTAGTGCGCGGCGGGACGGACCGGGATCGGCTCCGACCGGGGCTCGATGCCAGCGGCCCGGCAAGAGGCGATGATGCTCGGGAACCGCGCGTCGAGATCCGCTATCCCCGTGGCGTCCAAGCGGACGTGGTCGCTGGCCTCGCGGAGCATGACACGGGTGATCGCCTTGGCGACGACGTCGCGCGGCGCGAGGTCGGCCAGCGGATGAATGCCGGTCATGAACCGCTGCCCCCCACCGTCGATCAGAAACGCCCCCTCACCGCGCATGGCCTCGCTGATCAGTGGCTGCTGACCGGTCGCCTGGGGACCGAGATAGAGCGAAGTGGGGTGGAACTGGACGAACTCTAGGTCCGCGGCCACCGCCCCGGCGCGCAAGCCGAGGGCCACCCCGTCCCCGGTGGAGACCGAGGGGTTCGTCGTCGCGGCGTAGATCTGACCCATCCCGCCGGTGGCCAGGACGACCGCTCGAGCCAGTACAGCGCCGACCCCGTCGGTACTGCCCTCGCCGAGCACATGCAGGGACACCCCTGCCGCCCGACCGTCGGCGGCAAGGAGTAGGTCCAGGACCATCGCATGCTCGATCAGGTCGATCCCAGCGTCGCCGACGATGGCCGCGTGCAGGGCGCGTTGCACCTCGGCCCCGGTCGCATCTCCGCCCGCGTGCACGATCCGGCGGGCATGGTGCCCACCTTCACGGGTCAGGGCCAGCTTGCCGTCCGGAGTGCGGTCGAACGCGGCACCCAGTTCGATCAGCTCACGAAGCCGACCGGGTCCCTCGTTGACCAGGACGTCGACCGCCACCGGATCGCAGAGCCCGACGCCGGCCGCGTGCGTGTCGGCGGCATGGGCGGCCGGGGTGTCCGTCGGGTCCAGCACGGCGGCGATCCCGCCCTGCGCCCAGCGAGTAGAGCCGTCGTCAATGTTGACCTTGGTCACCAGGATCACCGACAACCCGTACGACCGGGCGTGCAAAGCCGTACGAAGACCTGCGACGCCGGACCCGACCACGCAGACATCCGCCTGCCGGGACCATCCTGGGCCGGCAGCGTTCAGCCGTCGGGGAAGTCCGGACACGCGATGACCTGCGCTCACTCCTGGAGGCGGGTAGTCGACGTCCCTGACTCGGTCATGCGAGCAGGTTAGGGCGTCGTGGGTCGTCGCCGCGACGTGCATCGGTTGTCCCCGATGCCGGGGCTGCCATGTCAGTGTCCAGCGAGACCATCCGGTTGGCCTCGTCGACGTGCACCACCTTGGGCAGATAGCTCTTGGCCTCAGTCTCGTCCAGCAGTCCGTAGCTGATCAGGATGACCAGGTCGCCGGGATGGACGAGATGGGCCGCCGCACCGTTGATACCGAGCACTCCGCTACCGCGTTCGCCGGGGATGACATAGGTCTCCAGCCGCGCTCCGTTGGTGACGTCCACGATGGCCACCTGTTCACCGGGAAGCAGGTCGGCGGCGTCGAGCAAGTCCTCATCGACGGTCACCGATCCGACGTAGTGCAAATCGGCATGCGTGACCGTGGCGCGATGGATCTTGGACTTGAGCATGGTCCTGAACATCAGTCCGACGCCTCCCATCCACCATGACCACCGTTATCGCGATAACCCTCCGATTGAGGGGCCGAATCGCGCAGATATCGCGATAACGGTCGGAACCCGGTCCGGTTCACCGGTCGACACCCAGCGTGACGGGTAGGTTGTCGATCAGCCGGGTCGTACCCAGGCGCGCGGCGACGAGTAAGCGGGCCGGGCCGAACTTCGGAGCTGGCCCGAGATCAGGGTCGGTCAGGGCGAGATAGTCCAGCTTGAGTTCGGGCTCGGCGTCGAGCACCTCCTGGGCTGCGGCCAGCACGCGCGATCCGCCCTGTTCGGCCATGGCAGCCCCGGCCGTCAGGGCACGAGACAGCGTGCGGGCCACCACGCGCTGATGCCCGTCGAGGTAGCGGTTGCGACTGGACAGCGCCAAACCGTTGCTCTCGCGCACGGTCGGGTGGCCGAACACAGCGACACCCAGCAGCAAGTCCTGGCTCATCGCACGGATGAGAACGAGCTGCTGGTAGTCCTTCTCGCCGAACACCGCGGCGTCGGGCCGGACCATGCCAAAGAGCTTGGCCACGACCGTGAGTACGCCAGAGAAGTGCCCGGGTCGTACGGCGCCCTCCAGTTCGCTGGCCAGCGCGCCCCCGTCGATCCGGATTCCGAGATCAGACCCGTACACCTGCTCGCACTCGGGCGCAAAGAGGAGGTCAACGCCCTCCTCGGCGCACATGTCGAGATCGGCGGACGGCGTACGTGGATAGCGTTCGAGGTCTTCACCAGCCGCGAACTGGGTCGGGTTGACGAAGATCGACACGACCACGTGGTCGCCCATCGATGCAGCGGCCCGCAGCAGAGCTCGATGCCCCTCATGGAGCGCGCCCATCGTCGGGACCAGGACCACCCGGCCGGTCAGCGCGCGGCGGGCGGCTGCAAGTTCAGGCCTGGTGCGGACCACCCGTACGGCGTCAACGCTCTGGCGGTTCGCGGCCGAACCGCCAGAGACGGGAGGCGGTACATCGACCGAGTCGGCTGGCCGCAGCGGAGGGACCTGGAGGTCGGCGGCGGTCATGAGCCGATCGCCGAACTGTCGGCCGGCCCGGGTACAGCGGGGCGACCAGCTGAACCGGTGGTGACCGGATGGCTGGGCGAACCGGTGCTGACCGGGCGCTGCGCCAGCAGATCCAACAGCGGGGTGGCCTCGTGTCGCTTGAGCCGGCCCGAAGCCAGCGCTCGCTGCGCGGTTCGCCGGGCCAGGGCGACGTAGCTGGCCACGCTGTCCGGCGCCTGCTCGACCAGCGTGCGCAGGTGCCGCCGTACGGTGCCGACGTCACCACGCGACACCGGGCCGGTCAACGCCTTATCGCCGTACCGCAAGGAATTGTCAAGTGCTGCACCAAGAAGCGGGCCGAGCAACCGCGCCGGATCTTCGACGCCCGCGGTACGCAACAGGTCTCGGGCCTCGGCGACGAGGGTGACCAGGTGGTTGGAGCCGACGACGAGAGCGGCGTGGTAGAGCGTACGGGCGGATTCCTCGACCCAGACCGGCTCGCCGCCCAATTCCAGCACGAGGGTCTCTGCAACAGCGCGGTGCTCGTCATTGGCGGTGACTCCGAATGGGACGCCCGACAACCGGTGCACGTCCTCGGGGCGCCCGGCGAAGGTCATCACGGGATGCAGAGCCAACGGGAGGACTCCTCGGTCGATCGCTGGCTGTAGCACGGCCAATCCGTGCGCGCCGGAGGTGTGCACGACGATCTGCCCGTGGGCGAAGTTCCCGGATTCGGCCAGGCCGCGGACAAGGTCGGTCAGGGTGTCGTCGGGCACGGCCAGCAGAATCAGATCGACTCGCGCGATGACTTCGTCGGCCGAAAGCAGAGCAGCACCTGGCAACAAGCGCGCGGCCCGGTCGCGGGATGCGGTGGATACGGCGGTGGCGGCCACGACCCGGTGTCCGGATTCGGACAGGGCGGCACCGAGCACGGCACCGACTCGGCCGGCACCGATGATCCCGACCCGCAGTGGCGCGAGGGTATGCAACGACATGGCTTCAGCGCGTCCTTTCGGTTCCAGTCCCGCAAGCGGGTACCAGACGTCATGGTGGGTTCACGCAGTTGTTACAGCGCAGAGCCTAGGCGCGCCGATACCGGTCGGGAGGGTGGCCTTCGTCACCTTGACGTGTGACGCCTTCACCGGGCTGCGTGGAGTTCGGTGGGGAGGTTCGGACCGCGTACTCCCGGTTCGAACTCCCACACCGACCCCAAGCTGGCTGCGATCCAGCATGGTTCCCGAGGCTAGGTTGGCCCGATGCCGTCCCGGGAGGTGTCCGTCGAAGCATCTCCTGTGCTCGACCCAGCCGAGGTCATGTCGCTGTACGAGGCTGTCGGCTGGACGGCGTACACCGATGAACCGTCGACCCTCGAGGCAGCCCTCGCCGGCTCGTCCCTCGTCCTGGCCGCGCGTTGCGAGGGGCGACTGGTCGGGCTGGCCCGAGTGATCTCTGACGGCGCCACGGTCTGCTACGTACAGGATCTGCTCGTCCATCCTGATGCTCAGCGCACGGGAGTCGGGCGAACTCTGATGCTCGCAGTGCTCAAGCACTTCGCCGGCGTACGGCAGAAAGTCCTGCTCACCGACGACGAGCCGGGCCAACGGGTCTTCTATGAGTCCGTCGGCTTCCGAGAAACGCGAGACCACGGTGTCGGCTCTCTTCGAGCATTCGTCCGCTTCGACAGCTGAGTGCCTGAGAGTGCACGCGTGATGTCGAGTCCTGCCGCGCCGGCCGAACCGGTGCGCTGGTCTGCGGCAATGCAGCGTGCGCTGTACGGGACGGACGGCTTCTACGTCGTCGGGCAGGGGTCCGCTGGGCACTTCCGTACCTCGGCGTCGGCGTCCCCTTCGGTACGCGAGATCTTCGCTGCCGCCCTCGGCGAACTGCTCTCCCGGGTCGATGCCGAACTGGGCCATCCGGACGCATTCGACCTAGTGGATGTCGGTGGCGGGTCGGGCGAGCTACTCACCGCCGTCGTGGACTCGATAGGTCCGCGGGTGAAGGCACGCGTCAGACCCTGCGTCGTCGAGCGGCGCCCCCGACCTGCGGGCCTGGCACGGGATGTCCGTTGGCTCGAGCACGTACCGGACATGACCGGACTCCTGATCGCCAACGAATGGCTCGACAACGTCCCTATCGACATCGTCACGGATGACCGGGTGTTGCTCGTGGACGAAGCCGGAGTGGAGTCGCCTGGCCCGGCCCCGAGCGAGCGGGAAGCCGCCTGGCTGACCCGATGGTGGCCGCACGGGGAACGGCGTGAGCTAGGTCTCCGACGAGATCTGGCCTGGGCCGATGCCGTCTCGCACGTACGTCGTGGAGTGGCGGTGGGGATCGATTACGCGCACGTGCTGGATGGACGCCCGCCGTACGGAACCTTGACCGGCTTCCGGCTCGGCCGCGAGACCGAACCCGTGCCGGACGGCCGTTGCGACATCACAGCGCACGTCGCGATCGACTCGGTCGCGGCTGGCGACGAGCAAGCGGCGAGCAAGGGCGGACGGCAGGCACGCACAATGCTCACCGATCAGCGGACTGCCTTGTGCCGCCTCGGGGTTGACGGACGCCGCCCTGACTATGCAGCCGATCCAAGCGGATACGCCGCAGCACTGCAGCGAACGAGCGAGGGCGCCGAGCTGATCGACCCGGCCGGACTCGGCGGCTTCACTTGGCTGCTGCACGGCATCGACGTGGACCCCGTCGCCGTCCTGCGCTGACCGGTACGCCCGCGGTTGTGCGCTCAACCGTGGGAGGCGAACTGGCTACAGTCCCGGGCCATGACTTCTCGTACCGCTCTGGTCACCGGTGGCAGCCGCGGTATCGGCCTGGCCATCGCGCGCAAGCTCGTCGATCGGGGCGACTGCGTCGTCATCACCGCCCGCAAGCCCAAGGAGTTACATGCCGCGGTCGAGACGCTGGGCGGGACCGACGTGGCCCTCGCCGTACCTGGGCACGCCGGCGATGCCGAGCACCGGGCCACCGCCGTACGGGCAGCGATCGACACCTTCGGCAGCTGCGATTACGTCGTCAGCAACGTCGGCATCAACCCGGTGTACGGCCGGGTCATCGACACCGACCTCGATGCCGCCCGCAAGATCTTCGACATCAACTACGTCGGGGCGCTCGGGTTCGTCCAAGAGGGGTACCACCAGTGGCTCGGTGAGAACGGCGGGGCGGTGCTTTTCGTGGCCTCGGTGGCCGGATTGCGGTCGGCAGGCGGGATCGGGGTGTACGGCTCGAGCAAGGCGGCACTGTTCCACCTGACCAGCCACCTCGCCGTAGAGCTCGGCCCGAAGGTTCGGGTCAACGCGCTGGCACCGGCCGTGGTGAAGACCCAGTTCGCGACCACCCTGTACGAAGGCCGCGAGGAGGAAGTGGCCAGCCGCTATCCGGCTGGGCGGCTCGGCGTACCCGAGGACATCGCGTCGGCCGCAGCCTTTCTGCTCTCCGACGAGGCGAGCTGGATCACCGGGCAGACGCTGGTCATCGACGGCGGAGTGACCAGCGTCGGGGAGCTCTAGGGCGGGCCCACATCCGACT
>JACCQS010000163.1 GCA_013814015.1 Geodermatophilaceae bacterium
TGTCCGGGCCACTGCTGGATCGAGTAGACCTGCAGGTCACCCTGCCGGCAGTCTCGCGTCGGGCCCTTCTGGACAGCGCTGCGCCCAGGGAAGCATCGGCGCAGGTGGCCGCCCGGGTCGAGCAGGCACGGGCAGCGGCCGAGCAGAGATTGTCAGCCTGGGGTAAACGGCTCAACAGCGAGGTGCCCGGCGTGGTGTTGCGCGAAGCACTGAGGTTGCCGCGAGCCACGTTGGCCGGCGCTGAGCTGGCCATGGATCGCGGGTTGCTCTCGGTCCGTGGCTTCGATCGGGTGTTGCGAGTTGCCTGGACCCTCGCTGACTTGGGCGGGCTGAGCAGTCCGCGCACGACCGAGGTGGACACCGCTGTGGGGCTCCGACTTCGGAGGATCGGGTGAGTGCACAGCCAGAACAGCCAGGGGCGGTGCAGCCAGCAGAGGCGGGCTCGCTGGGTCCGGCCCCGCAGGTCGTGGCCGGCCTCGAAGCCGCGCGGCGGGCGCGGGCCTGGCTCAGCCGAGCGGTCGAGCCGGGGCACGCGCTGATGTACCGATACGTGGAGTCAGTCGGACCCAAGGAAGCGATGCGTGCGCTGCGCGGAGCGCGAGCGCCCGCGGAATTGCAAGCCCTGGTGGGCGCTCGGCACGACGATGACCGGGTGGCAGCGGATCTGGCTGCGGCAACCTCCATCGGTGCTCGACTCCTGGCTCCGGGAGATCCGGAATGGCCCGTGGACTCGCTGCATGCCATGACGGTGGCAACCGCCATGGGCGTCGAGGCAATCGCAGCACCGTTGGCCTTGTGGGTACGTGGCAACGGTGATCTGGCGGATCTGACCCGCCGGGCCGTGGCGGTCGTGGGTGCCCGCGCGTCCACCTCCTATGGCGCAGAGCAAGCCGCCCAGCTGGGCTTCGACCTCGCCGAACGTGGCTGGACGGTCGTGTCGGGGGGAGCCTTCGGCATCGATGCGGCGGCCCACCGGGGAGCGCTGAGCGCCGGCGCGCCGACGATCGCGGTCTTGGCCGGCGGTATCGACCGAAGCTACCCAGCCGCGCATGCGGCTCTGTTCGAGCGGATCGCCCAGGACGGTCTCTTGGTCAGCGAGTGGCCGCCAGGGTGTGCGCCGTACCGGCATCGCTTCCTGATCCGAAATCGGCTGATTGCGGCACTCAGTGCTGGTTGCGTGGTCGTCGAGGCGTCGGCGCGATCCGGGGCTCGGCATACCGCCGGACGGGCCCAGGAACTGGGCCGGCCGGTAATGGCGTTTCCGGGCCCGGTGAGCTCGGCGATGTCAGTGGGCACGCACACGTTATTGCGAGACACCGAGGCCCGATTGGTGACCGGGGTCGAGCACGTCCTCGAAGAAATCGGGCAACTCGGTGTCGACCTGGCACCGTTGGTGCGCGGGCCGGACACGGCCCGCGATGCCTTGACCGCGGTTCAGGCCCGGACGCTGGAGGCGTTGCCCAACAGGCGACCCGTTCTCCCTGAGCACATCGCCCGGGCTGCCGGCCTGAGCGTGCTCGAGGTCCTCTCCGCGCTGCCGGCCCTGGAGACGAGGGGCTTCGTCGAGAGCATCGACGGGGCCTGGCGACTTGTCCGGCAGGGCAGGGAAGCAAGGCCCATGACAGGCCATGGCGGGTGACCCCTACGGCGTGGCCGCTTGACCGTCGAAGACGGCTGACCGACGGTCAACGGGTGAACCATCAGCCGGTTCGGCCGGACAGCACGGAGTTGCCAACGGCACTGGCCACCGCACTGGATGACTTCCTCTACTTCCTGGCTCATAACCGTGATCTCTCGGCTCATACGATCCGGGCCTACCGCAGCGATATCCGCAGTCTGCTGGACCACCTGACCCGGCACGGCGGACACGGGGTGGGCGATTTGGACCTCAGTGTGTTGCGCAGTTGGCTTGCCCAGCAGCAGACCTTGGGAGCGGCTCGCTCCACGCTGGCCAGGAGGGCAGCAGCCGCCCGTACATTCACCGCTCATGCCCGCGAGATCGGCTGGATCTCGGTCGATCCAGGGTCGCGATTGGCCAGCCCGCGCACGCACCGGTCACTTCCGGAGGTCCTGACTGCCGACCAGGCGAGGGCCGTGCTGGAAGGCGTCGGCCGCCGCCGTTTCCCGGCCGACGGCGGCAGCAATGCGGGCCGCAGCGACGGGGACGACAACTTCGGCGGCGACAACATCGGCGGCGACGGAGAGTCGATTTCCACAGGTGGACCGACGGGCGATGACGTCGACCGTGCGCTCGACATGCGCGACCGGCTCGTCCTGGAGTTGCTCTACGGGTGCGGGATCCGAGTCAGCGAACTGGTCGGATTGGATGTCGGCGACATCGACCTCGATCGACGGGTGGTCAGAGTCTTCGGCAAGGGCAGCAAAGAGCGGGTGACTCCGTACGGCCTGCCGGCCCAATCCGCGCTTGATGCCTACAGCAGCGCTGGCCGGCCGGTCCTGAGCAGAGCCGACAGTGGTCCGGCGCTGCTGCTCGGACGGCGGGGCGGACGGCTCGGGCAGCGCGAGGCGAGGCGAATCGTGCATGCAGCGGTTGTCGCGGTCGCGGGCACTCCGGACATCGGCCCGCACGGTCTTCGGCACAGTGCGGCCACGCACGTCCTCGAAGGCGGGGCAGATCTGCGCAGTGTGCAGGAACTGCTCGGCCACTCAAGCCTGGCAACGACGCAGATCTACACCCATGTCAGCGCCGAACGACTCAAGGCGGTCTACCGCCAAGCTCATCCCCGCGCCTGAAACCCGCTGGGCGCGGGCCAGCGCGCTTCAGCTTCAGCCATGCGAACCCGCCGTCGACGCAACATCGGTATCGATGCGAGAGCGCAGACCACGACCGGCCCAGCGGTCATCGCCACCGCCGGGTCCAGGCGCGCGCCGGGTCCACCAGCGCCATACCGGGGGAGCAGTCGCACCGGGCCCTGATGCAACAGCAGCATCGGGTCCAGATAGACCTCACCGCGTTTCAGTCCCCAGTGCAGGCACGCCGACGCCGAGCATCCGGCGTGCCCCGCTTCGAGGGTGCCGATGACCTGTCCCAGCGAGACCTCCACTCCGGCCGAGACGGCGGAGAGCACCGGTTCGTAGGTGGTCCTGAGGCCGTCCTGGTGCTGCAGGCTGATCACGCCTCGGCCGGCCAGCGGCCCCGCGTACACGACCGTGCCCGACCCGGCGGCGCGTACCTCCTGACCCGGACTTCCCGCGAGATCCACGCCCCGATGGCCGGCGCCGTAGGGGTTCTCCGGTGGGTCGAAGGGCCTGGTGACGGTCAGCGGTTCGGGCAGCGGGGCCGCCCAGACCGCGGCCCGGCCGGTCTCAGCCGGCAGAGCCCACCAGATGCCGGCGACCAACACAAACAGAGCCGTCGCCCGCCGGATCGGGCCGAGTCTCATGGATAGGATCCTGCCGACGCGAACCCGAAGATGGACGCGAGAGCGACCGCTTGTGGAAACCCGCGAGCCCGGCCGTGCAGGCTGTGCACATCGGGCCGTACACTCGAGCCAGCGGTCTGCCCTCGTGGCCGGCCGACTTCGCGTGACCTGCCCCGCCTGCGGTGGGAGGCAGCCTCGTCTCGGTCCCGACGGTGCCAAGTGGCACTCACGGGTCAATGCGGCTCCTTGGTCACCAGGGCAGCACCCCGACCCGGGGAGTTGCGACAACTGAGGGAGCGTCGTCGCCGGTGGACCGGCCACGACGCGTGGACCGAGAGGACGGCCCGTGGCTGTCGTCAGTATGAAGAACCTGCTCGATGCAGGCGTCCACTTCGGACATCAGACCCGTCGTTGGAACCCAAAGATGAAGCGATTCATCTTCACCGAGCGCAACGGCATCTACATCATCGACTTGCAGCAGACGCTGACCTACATCGATGACGCGTACGACTTCATCAAGCAGACAGTGGCGCACGGCGGGACCGTGTTGTTCATCGGAACCAAGAAGCAGGCCCAGGAAGCGATAGCCGAACAGGCTAATCGCGTGGGCATGCCGTACGTGAACCAGCGCTGGCTCGGTGGGATGCTGACCAACTTCCAGACCGTGCACGGCCGGCTGCAGCGTCTCAAGGAACTCGAGACGATGGAGCAGACCGGTGTGACCGCAACGTTGAGCAAGAAGGAAGCGCTGGGTCTGTCCCGCGAGAAGGCAAAGCTCGAGCGCAGCCTCGGCGGGATCCGCGACATGGCCAAGACCCCCAGCGTCGTCTGGATTGTGGACACCAAGAAGGAACACATCGCCGTCGGCGAAGCGCGCAAGCTGGGGATCCCGGTGGTCGCCGTCTTGGACACCAATTGCGACCCGGACGAGGTCGACTACAAGATCCCCGGCAATGACGACGCGATCCGTAGCGCCGCTCTGCTGACCAGGGTGGTGGCCGACGCCGTTGCCGACGGGTTGATGGCTCGCCAGGCCGCGCAGAGTGCCGGCAGCGAGGGCGCAGACAACGGGGCCGCCGCCGAGATCGGCGCCAATGAACCGCTGGCCGAGTGGGAGCGCGAACTGCTCGAAGGCACCAAGCCCGCCGACCAGTCTGCCGCCGCCCCGGCGGCGTCGACCAATGGCGCCGCGTCAGCTACCGCATCGGCGGCTGCGCCTGCCGATGCTCCCCCTGCGGCGGCTGACGCCCCGGCCTCCAACACAACCACCGCGCAGAGCGACGAGCCGGCAACCTAGACCGCCGAGCGGAGTCCTGGCCAATCGCAACACGCGCCCGGAGCGAGAGACGACCGACCCCTCGTCCCCGCTCGCCCACTTACCGAGATCTCGTGGCAAGCACCCGCGAGAGTGGAGGACACTGATATGCCAAGCTTCACCGCTGCCGACGTCAAGCGGCTGCGCGACATGACCGGCTCGGGGATGATGGCGTGCAAGAACGCCCTCTCCGAGGCTGACGGCGACTTCGACAAGGCCGTGGAACTGCTCCGGATCAAGGGAGCCAAGGACGTCGGCAAGCGCTTGGAACGTGCCGCTGCCAACGGGCTGGTCCTGATCAAGGGCGGCACCATGCT
>JACCQS010000171.1 GCA_013814015.1 Geodermatophilaceae bacterium
ACCACCGACGAAGTATGAGGTTGCACGCAATGGGTTCGGTCATCAAGAAGCGCCGCAAGCGCATGGCCAAGAAGAAGCATCGCAAGTTGCTCAAGAAGACGCGCGTACAGCGTCGGAACAAGAAGTAGCCGCCAGGTCTGCGGGCTCCACCGTGCCACCGAAGGTCGTCCTCGTCACCGGCGTGAGTCGCTACCTCGGTGGCCAGTTGGCAGCCGTCCTGGCTGCTGACCCCGCCATTGATCGGGTCATCGGGCTCGATTCGGTTCCGCCATCGCGCGAGATGCTTGCGGCACTGGGCCGGACCGAGTTCGTTCGCGCCGACATCCGCAATCCGTTGATCGCCAAGGTGATCTCCTCCGCAGAGGTCGACACGGTGGTGCACATGAATATCGGTACGGCCCCAGGTGGGGCCGGCGGGCGTGCGTCGATGAAGGAACTCAACGTTCTCGGCACCATGCAGCTCCTCGCCGCCTGCCAGAAGGCCGAGACGCTGCGCCGGTTGGTGGTCAAGTCGACGACCACCGTGTACGGCTCGAGTTCTCGTGACCCGGCTCTGTTCACCGAGGACATGGACGCCAGGGCGGTTCCGTCGTCGGGCTATGCCAAAGATTCGGTGGAGATCGAGGGGTACGTCCGTGGGTTCGCGCGGCGTCGTCCGGATGTGTCCCTGGCGGTCCTGCGGTTCACGAATTTCATCGGCCGGCACATCGACTCCATGCTCACGCGATACTTCTCGATGCCTTTAGTGCCAACTGTTCTGGGCTTCGATGCCCGGGTGCAGATGTTGCACGAGCAGGACGCCTTGGAAGTGCTGCGCCTGGCAACGGTGGAGAACTACACCGGGACGGTCAATGTCGGGGGGGAGGGCGTTCTGCTTCTGTCCCAAGCTATTCGCCGGGCCGGCCGGATTCCGGTTTCGGTTCCGGTGCCGCTCGTGGGACCGTTGGGCGGCCTCCTACGTCAAACCGGGGTCGCCGACTTCTCCCCGGAACAGCTGCGATTCCTGAACTTCGGCAGGGTCGTGGACATCAGCAGGCTGATCGATGATTTCGGATATCGCCCGCGCTTGAACACCGCGGAAGCCTTCGCAGACTTCTGTGCCGGTCATCGGCCGGTGATCGACCCTGCCCGGATACGCGCGCTCGAGCGGAGGCTGCTTCGCGTGGCCACCCTCAACCGAATCCAGGAACCCGTCGATGCCTGAGGCTCGGGTGATCCCGATGCCCGGAGTAGGCGACGAACCGCCCCGAAGTCGGCGTGCCGGATCCCGTGTGCCGGCGAAGGCCACGGAGCCAGCCGTGCCAACCGTGCCGCCAACGCCAACGCCAACCTTGCCGCCAACGCGAACCTTGCCGCCGTTGCCCGCTGATTCCGGCGAGGCAGCGCCGGGCGGTGCCGGCTGGGAGGAGAGGGTGGCCCAAGGCCTGGCCTTCCTGCGGCGTCGGCTGACCGGGGACTTCGAGGTCGACGAGTTCGGCTACGACGAGGACTTCACCGATCAGGTCTACCTTCCAGCCCTTCGTCCGCTCTACAAGTCCTGGTTTCGGATCGAGACGTTCGGGATGCACAACATCCCGGATTCCGGTGGTGCTCTTGTGGTTGCCAACCATTCCGGAACCGTGCCGATGGACGGCCTGATGACTTCCTTGGCGGTGCATGACGACCACCCCGCGCATCGGCGGCTGCGGCTACTGGGTGCCGACCTGGTCTTCAAGCTGCCGTTGGTCGGGTCGGTCGCCCGCAAGACCGGAAATACACTGGCTTGCAACGCTGATGCTGAAAGACTGCTGCATTCGGGAGAACTCGTGGGGGTATATCCCGAGGGCTTCAAGGGGGTCGGCAAGCCGTTCGCGGACCGATACAAACTGCAACGCTTCGGCCGGGGAGGCTTCGTGAGCGCGGCCATCCGGACCGGTGTCCCGATCATCCCTTGCTCGATCGTCGGTGCCGAGGAGATCTATCCGATGATCGGCAATCTCAAGTCGCTCGCCCGCATCCTGGGGATCCCCTATCTCCCCATCACGCCCACCTTTCCGCTGCTCGGTCCGCTGGGCCTGATTCCGTTGCCCTCCAAGTGGCTGATCGAGTTCGGTGAGCCGATCCCGACCGCTCATCTGGGAACTTCTGCGGCCGAGGATCCGATGCTGGTGTTCAACCTCACCGATCAGGTGCGCGAAACCATCCAACAGTCCCTCTACAGCCTGCTGATGCAGCGCGGCTCAGTCTTCTCCTAGATCAGCGCCGTCCTAGCGGTAACGGCGGCGTACGGCAAGGGCTCCGGCGACGGCACCGGCCACTGCGCCTGCCGCCAGCGCGGTCGGCAGCCCGATCCTGGCCGCCTTGCGTCCGGTTCGGAAATCTCGAATCTCCCAACCGCGAGCCCGGGCGATCGCCCTGAGCTCACTGTCCGGGTTCACGGCCACCGGTCGCCCGACCATCGAGAGCATGGGTACGTCGTTGGCCGAGTCGCTGTACGCAGCACACCGCGCCAGATCCAGGCCCTCGCGCTGTGCCAGGGCGCGGATCGCGACCGCCTTGGCCTCACCGTGCATGGGCTCACCGACGAGCCGTCCGGTGTAGATGCCGTCCTCGATCTCCGACACGGTGCCCAGCGCTCCGGTGAGCGCCAACCGCTTCGAGATGAGCGAGGCAAGCTCGATGGGTGTGGCCGTGATCAACCAAACCCGTTGTCCAGCATCGAGATGCTGCTGTGCCAGCGCTCGGGTGCCGGTCCAGATCCGGTCGGCCATCGACTCGTCGTAGATCTCCTCGCCGGCCGTGACGATCTCCTCGACCGTACGACCGGCCACGAAAGCGAGTGCGTTGTCACGAACCCGGCCCAGGTCCTCGGGATTCTCGGTACCGGCGATCCGGAACTTCGCCTGTTGCCAGACGAAAGAGGCGACGTCCCGACTGGTGAAGTACTTCCGCGCGGCCAAGCCCTTGGCGAAGTGATAGATCGATGCGCCCATCATCATCGTGTTGTCCACGTCGAAGAACGCCGCGCCGGTGGGATCAGGGGGGACGTCGAGTGCTGCCTCGACCTCGGCGGCGGCGGCAGCTGCGAAGCCGGCTAGTTCGGCGCGTTCGGTATCGAGATCTCGGCGGCGGACCCGCGGAAGTCGGGGCATCCGGTCCAGCCTAACGAGAAGTCAGGGCGACTTCGTAACTCAGCCGCCCAGCCCGATGCAGATACCGCCGATGATGATGCCTGGTATCTCGATGCCCAGGAAGCCGATGAGAACGCACGGTTGGCCTTCATCGGGGCCCGGAGCCGGCGGAGGCGGTGGCTGCTGCGGGGGCTCGCCCGGGGACGTGGATTGGACCGGAATCGGGACCGGAATGGGGATCGGAATGGGGATCGGAATGGGAATGGGTCGCGGATTCGGATTCGGCTGCGATGCGGTGGGTTCGCTGGGTACCGGAGGCGGTGCTGCTGGCGTGCTCGTGGCCGGCGGATCCGCTGGGGGCCTGGGAGCAGCAGACGAGCTGGTGCTGGTGCTGGTGCTGGTCTGACCGGAGCTGCTCTCAGGCACGTTGGTGCCACTCGAGCCGCTGGTCGGAGCAGCAGCCGACGGAGAGGCGGAATTGTCGGGATCCGGGCATCTCGGGGTGGGCAGGGGTCCGAGATCGTCGGACGACGGTTCCGCGGTGGTGTCACAGCCGATGCCAGCAGCGAGGAGTTCCAAGCGCTGGACGACCCGCTGAAGCAGATCTTTCGATTCCGCAGCCCGGGTCCGAGCCTTCTGGGGCATCTGCTGGGTCAGCCCGTCGAGCGCGGTGAACTGGTCGATGCCCCAGTTGCCGATGAACTGCAGGGTCGGCAGGCTGCCTTCGTCGATGGCTGCGGTGGTCAGGACATTCGTGCCGGCAGCGGTCTGCCGATCCATGGTGTCCATGGTGCCCATCAGCAGTTCCGCAACGGCCCCGTTGTCGGCGGCCAGGACACCGGATCCACTGACACTCGGAGTGACGGGCTCTTCGAGCAGCGCAACGAGTTCCTCCAAGCGGGTGCTGGCCAGGCCCAGTAGCACCTGTCCTTCTGCTCGTTCGCTACCGGCCAGGACCAGGCGGACGTGCTCGGTTCCCCGTTTGAGCGCGTAGAGGGTGTCGCCGGGGATGGCGCTCTGAGTGAGGAAGGCAAGTATCCCCAGGGTGGCGACGACAACGCTGAGTCCCGCCGTGCCGGCGATCAGTCGCCGGCCGGAGGTGCCCTGTCGTAGCCACGCCAACAGCCCGGCCCCGCGGCCGAGTCGACTTTCTGGTTGCGAGTGCTGGGCACGATGGCGCCCGGCTTCGGCCGCCTCGTCCGTGTCGTGGGCGCGCACGGCGGCCATGGCGACCAGGCGTTGCCGTTGACGGTCTCTGGTCGGCTCGCTCGGGCTGACGTCGAAGTCCATCTCACGAAGGGTCGAGACCAGCGCCAGAAGCGGGCCGGCCTCGCCAGCCGCACCGGATGAGCGTGGGTGAGGGTCAACCAGCTCAGCGAAACGTTCCACGTCCGACATCGACATTCAACCCACCCTTCCCCGTGTATCCATGCCGCCGTGTCCGCGGCGAGGCCGATTCTCGATCGGCCATGACATCGCGGCGCACTCTGCGACGTTCTGGCTGTACAACGACGTCGGAGGCTTTCTCGTTACGGGTACGGGTAAGAAACTCAGCGCTCCGGCGCGCGCGGCAATCCTCATCGCAGGCCCTCGGGGAGCAGCTTCGCGAGTCGCCGGACGGCACGATGCTGCAGCGCCTTGATCGCACCATCGTTGCGATCCATCGCAAGTGCCGTCTCGCTGACCGACAGACCCTGCAGAAATCGCAATACGATGCACTCCTGCTGTTCGGAATTGAGCTGCTTGACGCAGCTGAGCAATTCGGCATGGGTCAGTCCCGAAAGCACCTCATCCTCAGGTCCGTCCGTGGCTCGGTCCGCGTCACGCATGTCGGCCGAGGTGACCTCGAGCTTGTACCGGCTGGACTTGAGATGATCACGAATGATGTTGCGCGCGATAGTGATCAGCCACGCGCCAATGTCGCGGCCCTGAAAGCTCACGCTGTCGATCCGGCGCAGCGCGCGGACGAATGTCTCGCTCGCGAAATCCTCGGCGAGGTGCTTGTCGTGTATCCGGAAATAGACGTATCGGAACACCACGTCGACATAGGCGTCATAGATGAGCCCGAAGGCCTCGGCGTCGCCGTCCTGGACCCGTTGCACCAGTGACCAGACAGCGCCGGGCTCGGCTGCTACGTCCGTTGACTCGAGCATCGCGTCCGCGTCCGCCGAAGCGGGCACCATCGCGGTCGGGTACCTGTCCTCGGCTACGGCGTCAGCGTTGCGAGCAACTGCCCGAGAGGGGGACGAGGAGCGGGCGTGCACCGACTTCGGCGCGGTCAACCAAGCACCTCCGACAGCTGGGCAGGGCCATGTGGTGCTCTCTCGAGTCAATGGCCGACATCCGAACGCAGTTCACACGGGTCGCCCCGATCACATCTGGCCTTGCCCCGCGCCCGCAAACCTACTCAACGATCACCCTCAGCCATAGCCGTTGACCGATTTGAGACCTTCCGGGTGAATGAGCCGCCGGCCGGTCAGGCTTAGGGTGGCCCGGTGTCCGGTACCGCAGGCAATCTCGCCGATCTCGTACGGGCGGCTGCCCGGCGCGATCCGGAGCGGCTGGCCCTCATAGCTCCCGGGCGAGAGCACGATCAGCTGACCTGGTCGGAGTTTGACCACCGGGTGGACGCGGCCTGCCGCGGTCTGAGCGCCAGGGGGCTGCGTCCCGGCGAGCGGGTCGCCCTGCGGATGGCCAACTCGCTGGACTTTCCGGTCGCCTACTTCGCGATCCTGCGGGCCGGATTGGTCGTCGTGCCGGTGAACCCCGCCTACACCGCTCGCGAGCTGGATCACATACTCAGCGACTCCGGGGCACGGCTGATGCTGAGCGCACCCGACCTGCCCGAGCCGGCGGGCGTGGCCGACCACCCGGTCGACATCGACATCTCCTACGGCCTGCTGGCTGAGTCCAACGGCCTGCCGGAGGCCGAAAGGCCGGACGCGGAGCTGGACTCCGTCGGGGGCGACGAGGATTTGGCAGTGCTGATGTACACCAGCGGCACCACCGGTGCTCCCAAGGGTGCGATGCTGCCGCACCGGGCCTTGCTGGCCAATCTCGACCAGTGCTCGTCTCTGCAACCTGCGCCGATGACCCGCGACGACGTCGTACTCCTTGCCCTGCCGCTGTTCCACATCTATGGACTCAACGCCGGGCTCGGGATGGTGGCCCGTACCGGCGCCACCGGCGTTCTCCTGGAGCGGTTCGACGTGGACGCGAGTGTGGCGGTGATCGGTGATCAACACGTGACCAACATCCTGGGCGCCCCACCGATGTATCTCGCCTGGCTTGATCGCGGGAATTCCGGTGCGCTGCGCGCCGCGTTCTCAGGTGTGCGGCTGGCCACCTCCGGTGCTGCGCCGCTGCCTGCGGACACTCTCGAGGCCATGCGCGAACTCGGCGTCGATGTGTACGAGGGATACGGGTTGACCGAGACGGCACCGGTACTGACGTCCACGTTGACCACCGGGCGCGTCAAGGCCGGTTCTATCGGGCAGACGATCCCAGGGGTGGAACTCCGGCTGCTCGAAGCGGGTCGGCTCGAAGGCGGCTCGTCGTCCGAGGATTCAGATACCGACGACCCGTTCGATGATCCTGGTGAGGAGGGGACCGGGGAGATCTCGGTTCGCGGCGACAACGTGTTCCTCGGCTATTGGCCCGACGGCTCGGGAGGCCCCGACGGCGAGGGCTGGTTCCCGACCGGTGATGTCGCTTACCGCGACGTCGAGGGCGACCTGCATCTTGTCGACCGACGTCGGGACTTGATCCTGGTCAGCGGGTTCAACGTCTACCCACGGGAGGTCGAACTCGTCCTCGCCGGTCATCCGCAGATCGAGGAGGTGGCTGTACTCGGGGTCCAGAATCCGGCGACCGGTGAAGGGGTGCGCGCCATCGTGGTGCTCTCCGCGGATGCCGAGCTGACCGAGGCTGAGGTGCGCCGATACGCGGCGACGCGGCTGGCGCGCTTCAAGTGCCCGACATCGGTCGAAATCGTGGACGAGTTGCCGCACTCGGTCACCGGAAAGGTCAGCAAGGCACGGCTGCGCGAACTCGGGTTCGCCGACATCCGTCCTGACACGAGTCAGTCTGCGTGACCCGTCCCCGCGTACGGTTGTACTCCCGTGCGAACTGTCATCTCTGCGAGGTTGCCCGCGCCGACGTGCAACGGATCTGCGGTGAATTAGCCGTCCAGTTCGACGAGACCGACGTCGACAGCGACCCGGTGCTGCGGGCCGAGTACGGCGACCGAGTGCCGGTGATCGTGGTGGACGACAAGGAGCACGGCTACTTCCGGGTCGACGAGGCGCGATTGCGAGCAGCCCTGCGCTGACTCGCTGTCGGCTTCACTTTGTGCCTGCGTTCACAAGCGGTTACCGTGGGGGTTCATCCATCATTTAGCATGGGAGTTTTCGTGAGTGAGCGTCGGCCCGGGGAGATTCCCGAGGCGACCGTGGCCCGGTTGGCCGTCTACTTGCGGGTGCTCACCGGCCTCGTCGACGCCAGCACGGTCACGGTGTCCTCCGAGGAGCTCGCCACGATCGCTGGCGTGAACTCCGCAAAACTGCGTAAGGACCTCTCCTATCTCGGCTCCATCGGCACCCGCGGAGTCGGGTACGACGTCACCGTGTTAAGGGAGAAGATCGCGAGTTCGCTCGGGCTGACGCAGCGGCGTACCTGCGTCCTGGTCGGGATCGGGAACCTCGGACACGCGTTGGCCGGCTACTCGGGTTTCTCCTCCCGCGGCTTCACCTTCGTCGGGTACTTCGACGCCGATCCGGCCCGCGTGGGCGAGCCGATCGTCGACAGCCGGATCCGCGACATCGCCGAACTGGAGCTGGTCGTGAAATCCCACGGCGTCTCGATCGGGGTCATTGCCACACCGGCCGAGGCGGCCCAGACCGTCTGCGAGCGGCTCGTCGATGCCGGCGTCACCAGCATCCTCAATTTCGCGCCGTCGGTGCTCACCGTTCCTGACAACGTGGACGTTCGCAAGGTCGATCTCGCAGCCGAGATGCAGATCCTGTCCTTCCACGAGCACCGCAAGAGCCGCGGTCTGGGAAATGGCCTCGTGGAGTCGGTGGGCTAGCCATGTCCCTGTTGGTCATCGGGATCTCCCACCGCAGCGCTCCGTTGCACGTCGTGGAGCAAGCCAGTATCCCGCGGGAGCGCGTGGCCGGACTGCTTCGGGCTGTGCAGGCCGCCGAGCCGGTCACCGAGGCGCTGCTGCTGTCCACCTGCAACCGGGTGGAGATCTACGCGGAGGTCAACCGGTTCCACGCCGCGGTCACCGAGATCGCCCGGCTGCTTGCCGAGCAGGTCGGGATCGAACTCGCCGAACTCGCCGATCACCTGTACGTGCACTACGACGAACCCGCCGTATCCCATCTGTTCAACGTCGCCGCCGGCCTGGACTCCATGGTCGTCGGCGAGACGCAGGTGCTCGGTCAGCTGCGGGCGGCCTACGGCCTGGCCCAGGCAGAGGGCACCATCGGTCGCCGGCTGCACGCGGTCATCCAGCGCGCCCTGCGTACCGGCCGGCGGGTGCAAGCCGAGACCGGGATAGCGCTGGCCGGTGCATCGCTGGTCAGTGTTGCCCTGGACGAGGTCGAAGGACTACTCAGCCCGCTGTCGCAGGCGCGCACGCTCGTGGTGGGCGCGGGTGCCATGGGGGCGTTGGCCGGAGCGAGCTTGCGCCGGCGGGGCGTCACGGCGATCACCGTGACCAGCCGGACCCGCGAACATGCCGCGAAACTGGCCGCCTCGCTCGAGGCTGACAGCGCCGATCTCGACACGCTGGCCGCTCAGGTGGCAGCGGCTGACCTGGTGGTCAGCTGCACGGGCGCGGCGGGGACCGTCCTGGAAACCCCGATCGTGGCCGCGGCGCTCGCCGAACGTGCCGAACGACGGTTGGTCATCGTCGACCTCGCCCTCCCCCGCGATGTCGCCCTGGGCGTGGGTCAACTCGACCGCGTCGACCTCTTGGATCTCGCCCGGCTACAGGCTCTGGCACATCTGGAGCCCGACGACCGCGACCTGTTCGAATCGCGGGCCATCGTGGCCGCCGAGGTGGCCGGGCTGCTCGCCGAACAGCGCGCTGACGAAGTGGCTCCGCTGATCTCCGCGCTGCGCGGCCGGGCTCAGGACGTCGTCGACAGTGAGTTGCGCCGGGTCGCCGGGCGGCTGCCGACGTTGGATCCCACCCAGCTC